>CAJYBS010000130.1 GCA_913064795.1 uncultured Gammaproteobacteria bacterium | reverse complement strand
AAATTAAAGCAGCTGCGGTCGAGCAGACATTCCCAGTTCAGGATGAGCTCTCAGAAGCCGAGATTCGCGATGGTATTTCGGCGGGTGCATTGCGACTCGTTTATCAACCCAAAGTGGATGCGCTGACCTTAGATCTGGTTGGCGCCGAGGCTTTACTTCGCTGGGAAACGCCAGACGGGCGACGGCTTGGGCCTGGGGCGGTGATCCCCGTTGCTGAGCGCAGTGATCTGATGCAATCTTTAACCCGTGCGGTTTTCAGCATGGCGATGACGCAACTCAGAGATTGGCAACAGCTTGGGCATCGCTGGAAGTTATCTTGTAACTTTTCAATCAACGATTTAATGCAGCCTGAGGTCGTGGCTGATCTCGAACAGATCATTTCGCAAGCCGAGGCGCCAGCCGAGCTCGTCATTCTAGAGGTCACTGAAAGCAAAATTGCCGAGGATGTCTCTTCGGTTTTGTCGGCGTTGACCCGGCTTCGGCTCAAAGGCTTTGGGATTTCAATCGATGATTTTGGCACAGGGTTTTCATCGATGGAGCAGCTCAGAAAATTTCCGTTTACAGAGCTTAAAATAGATCGAGCCTTTGTCGCAGGCGCTCAGCAGAAACCTTCCGCAAGGGCAATCTTTGAATCGAGTGTCAATCTTGCGAAGTTGTTATCGATCTCGTCTGTTGCTGAAGGTGCTGAAGACGCGGAGGACCTTGCGCTGTGCCGTGAACTTGGGGTTGATCTGATCCAGGGTTATTTCATCGCCAAACCCATGCCGCCGGAGGAGTTTTTAGCCTGGGCTTTGAAACGGGGTCATTGATTGGGTGGTGGTGATTCGAGGTCAATGAGTCAAGGTGAATGCCTTGAAGATTTCTATGGTGAGATCACCCCAAGCTCCAGTAGGCGCTCATGAAGATAGTCTCCCGCGGTATAACGGGTTGATAGCTGAACCTCTGGCCGCGGATGCAAAAACAGGGGCAGGGACATCCGGCTTTTGAGAGCGAGCGCTCCCTCGCTATTGCAGACTCTGTGTGTGGTTGAGGGGAAGTACTGACTGGAAGCTTCACTCAGCATGTCACCCGTGTTAATCAGAATTTGGTCATCACGGTCTGCAATCTCAAGCCAATGGCCGGATCGGTCAAGAATTTCGAGGCCCGGGCCGCTTGAGGCAGGCAGGAGCGTCAGTAAGTTGATATCTTCGTGGGCACTGGCTCTGGGTACATCCGCGCCTTCCGGGACAGGTGGATAATGCAATATACGCAGCAGACTCGAATCACTTTGATCGATCATGCCCGAGAGCGGTTCTAAGAATTGACCGGAAACCGGTTCAGGTGCGAAATCCTCGACTTTTTGTAACAGGATTTTCGCAAAGGCCTGCGCTGAGGTGTAGTACCTGAGAAGCTCGTTCTTGAGGCGGGTTGGGCATTGGCCCCATGGGTAGAAATGGAAATACTCTTTGTGATCCTGCACCGAAACACCCTTGGCGGATTCGGCGTTTTTCAGGCTAAAGAAACCGTCTTGGGTTTCTTGATTGAATGTGAAGTCGTGTTTTTCTTCGAGACCAAAAAAAGCCTCCCAGTCATCGTAAATTTTTCGAACGAGCCCCATGTCGATGGGATGATCTGTCAGCGCAGCAAAGCCATATTCATGCAAAGAGGCAACAAAATCCTCATCCCAGCGATCTGAATGCATCGAAATTAAAGGCAGGGTTGATTCAGGCATGGCTCGAAGTCGGCTATGAAAAGGACAGGAAGAATCCGGCGAGGGCTGCGCTCATTAAGTTTGCAAGGGTTGCGCAACACAATGCCCTAATGCCGAGTCTTGAAATATCATCACGGCGATTTGGGGCCAGGGCGCCTAGGCCGCCGAGCAAAATGGCGATCGAAGAAAAATTGGCAAATCCGCACAGCGCAAAGATAACGATGGCCTGACTCAAGGGCGACAGCCCTTCAGCCTCATTCAAAAACGAGATATACGCCACAAATTCATTGAGAACGAGTTTTTGACCAATCAGGCTGCCTGCAATATTGGCCTCTGACCAAGGTACACCCAGCAAGAAAGCGACGGGCTGGAAAAGGTAGCCGAGTAGCATCTCGAGCGTGATTGAATCAAATCCGACCAGTGCGCCGGCCCATCCAAGAATGCCATTGAGTACCGCGATCAGTGCAATAAAGGCCAGGAGCATCGCGCCCACAGCCGCCGCCATCTGTAATCCCGTCATCGCCCCGGCGGCTGCAGCATCAAAAATGTTGACGTACTGCTGATTGTCGAGGCCCGATTGGTCCTCTGGATCCACAGGTGTTTCGGTTTCTGGGATCATGATCTTAGCCATCATAAGACCGCCCGGTGCGGCCATAAAGCTGGCAGCCAAGAGATATTTCACCTCGATGCCCAGAGCCGCGTAGCCTGCCATGACCGAGCCGGCAATTGAGGCAAGTCCCCCAACCATGACGGCAAAGAGTTCAGATCGGGTCATGCCTGCGATATAGGGTCTGACGACTAAGGGCGCTTCTGTTTGGCCGATGAAGATGTTGGCGGCCGAGGCCATTGATTCGGTGTGGCTGGTTTTGATCAACTTTCGAAGCGCACCGCCAATGATTCTTACGAGCCACTGCATGATGTTCAGATAGTATAGGACGGCAATCAGCGCCGAGAAAAAGATGATCACCGGGAGCACATTGATTGCGAAGATAAATCCGCTGTCTTCGTTGACCAAGCTCCCGAACAAAAACTCAATCCCCGCACGGGAAAAGCCGAGGAGGGCAACCACCCTTTCGGCCAGGGCCGCGAGGACGTCCTTACCTAGGGGTACGTAGAGTATTAGCCCGCCGAGACCGGCTTGGAGCAAGAAGGCCCCGATTACGGTTCTTTTTGAGATTGCGCCCCGGTTCGTCGACAGTGCGAACGCCAGCAGAGGCAGGAGTAGGATGGCGACAAGACTGATCATAAGCGCATTGTTTGGTTGAGCAGTGAAAATAATAGCAATCTAAATGGAATGTGGCTAAGTGTTTTGACCCTAGGTCCGATTCATAGCAATCTACCCTCAGAATCGATACTAGGAGAAACGCATGCTGTCGAAAGGGGATGATTACCCTTTGCACCAAACACCCGAGCCCATGGCGTATGTCGGGGGTAACCGTAATTTCTATGACCGGTATTTTTTTAACGGTTACAACCAGGACGGCTCGGTATTTTTTGCTTTCGCCCTGGGCGTCTATCCCTATGTGGACGTGATGGATGCCGCCTTCTCGTTGGTCGTGGAGGGCGAGCAACATAATGTGATTGCTTCGAAGACCATGTCGATGGAGCGCTTAGAAACCCAGATCGGCCCGCTAAGCCTCGAGATTCAGGAGCCGCTGAGTCAGATAAGAATTATGTGTGATGATGCAGAATCTGGCATGCATTGCGACTTGCTGTTCACAGCGTTTATTCCCCCCCATGAAGAACCTCGGTTTATTCGTAGAACCGGGGCCCAGCTGAGCATGGATTTAACGCGAATGATGCAGAATGGGACTTGGTCAGGATCTATAACCCACGGTGAGCAGGTGATCGAAGTGACTGCAAGTGGATTTCAGGGCACTCGAGATCGGTCATGGGGAATTCGCACCATTGGCGAGCCTGATGCTCAGCCGAACCCCGCAGCTTCTGGGTTTCAATTTTATTGGATGTGGGCGCCTTTGAACTTCAAAGATTTTAGTATTCATTATTTTGTTAACCAAGACGCAAGCGGGGCTGCCTGGAATGAGAACGCCGTATTGGTCCCTAAAATCGGCGGCGGGCCAGAGCTTCAGATGGCCCATTGTCATCTCTCGATTGAGTATCAGCCAGGAACGCGCTTTGCCAGAACAGCGACCATTGAGATGACTTCAGCCGCGGGCGCTGATTATTCGGTGATCTTAACGCCGAGCTGGAATTTTTACATGAAAGGCTTGGGTTATGGCCATCCCACGCACCGCCATGGTAGTTATCACGGTGATCTATCGGTCATTCGTGAGCGTTATCGAACCGATTCGGTTACTCCAGATAATGTTCATGTACAGGCCCTATGCCGTGCAGAATTGACGACCGATGCGGGGCAGGAGGTTGGGCAAGGGGTGCTAGAGCAACTCGTGATTGGACCCCATGCCCCTTCAGGGTTTAAGGCACTCTTAGATTTTGCGTCTTAAGCATTACCTAACGACTGCCATGGGTTCGTTTCGCCGAGACGATCGCCCGGGTTGGCGCAGGGTGGCCTTCAATGGTGAGCTGGGAGTTTTCTGGGTCAAGAAAATCTTGTAAGGATTGAAAGGTCATCCACCGGGTAGCCCGTTGCTCGTCGATGGTGGTTTGGGTGATATCGAGAATTCGGATGTCAGTAAAACCCGCTTGTTCGAGTTGTCCTTGCAAGCGCTCAAGGTTTGGTATTTCCCAGACGTTGCGCATCTGGGCGTATCGGGTCGGAGGCTTGAGTACTTCTGGACCTCTGGGTGGTAGTACCAGGGTCTCCAGAACCAGCTCTCCCCCTGGCGCCAAGCAATCATGGCCGATTTTTAAATGGCCGATGGGGTCGCGGCGGTGCTACAGCACGCCCATCGAGAAGACGGTGTCAAAAAAAGCGCAGTCCGGCAGGTCTTCATCGAGTAGGGGTAAAAGTGCTGCGGCGTTTTGTGGTTGGAGCTGCTGTAAGGCTTGAAATTGAAAAGAAAACAAGCGGGTCGGGTCGATGCCGAAAGCGCATCGGGCGCCGGCTTCGAGCATGCGGTACAGATAATAACCATTGCCGCATCCAATATCTAAGACCGCTCGGCCGGCGAGGTTCCCAATGTGAGGCGCGAGGCGAGCCCACTTCCAGTCAGATCGCCACTCCGCGTCGACTTCAACCCCGAAAATGTTGAAGGGACCTTTGCGCCAAGGTCTCAGTGCGGCGAGCGCCTCGGTCAGTGCCTGGGGGTTGATGGCTTCCGCTGAATGGAGTTCAACAACCCCTGATCTAAAGCGGAGCTCGGGCTCTGTGGGATTTGGCAGCGACTTGAGCACCGCCTGCCACTCATCCTCCCTGCCATGGGGTCGCTCGTTCAGTCGGTTCAGGGTTTGGGTTTTGAACATTCGCTGAAACCGATGAAGAGGCTCCTCCTCGATCAGCTCAAAAAATCGATCAAAGACAGGGAGCATCACTGACCGGGAGCAGGATGATTGACTGGGGCTTGACCCCGCCCGAGACTCATCATGGTGTGCCCGCCTTAATGCCGATAAAACCGCAAAAATTGATGGCTTTTGAAAGTGTTGCCACCGTCTCAAAGCCGGCGCTGCGGAGTCGATCAAGGTGTACCTGTTCAGATTCTGGAATCAGAACCTCCTCTAACGCGGCGCGTTTTTGAGCGATTTCCAGCTCGCTGTAACCGGTGCTTCGCTTGAAGTCTAAGTGCAGTTCATCGAGGACGATTTGGTGATGCGGAATGGGGTCAGCGACTTTTTCGGCCACAAAGACAAGGCCTCTTGGCTTGAGAGCGGCATGGATTCTCTCGATCAATGGTGCTCGAGCGGTAATCGGTAAAAACTGCAGGGTGTAGTTTAAGATGATCACCGATGCATTGCTAAGCGGGGTTTCAAGCAGGTCTTCGCAGCGAAGCTCGATGCGATGTCCATAGGGCGAGTCATCAAGGGACGCTGAGCAGGCGTCGATCATGGCGGCTGAATTATCAACCCCAATGATGTGACAAGTCTCAGGCGAGGCCTCGGCGAGGGCTAAGGTCGCACGCCCTGATGAGCATCCCAAATCATAGAGTTGGCTATCTGCTTGGGCATAGCGGCTCGCCGCCAGAGCAATCAGATCAAGATTGAACGCATAACCTGGTACAGAGCGACTGATCATGTCGTCAAAGACGGCCACTACGGACTGATTAAACTCGAAGGGTTGCACAGTCTCTTGGGGACTGGAATAGATCGTGTCAGTCCGGTGGTTATTGACGTCTTTAGAATTTTTCATTGTCGGTTTGCGGATCTTTTTGTTGAGAT
>CAJYBS010000129.1 GCA_913064795.1 uncultured Gammaproteobacteria bacterium | reverse complement strand
TGGAAGACGCCGCTTGAGGCACTTGAATTTGCTAGCAGTTGCTTTCAAGGTCAGTGGCTTGGAACCTCTGACGGCAACGGCGAATTTACGGGCGCTGAGGACTGTCTATATTTGAACATTTTCGCGCCCCCTTTAGATAATGCCATGCTCGCCGAGCAAAAGGTGCCCGTAATGGTCTGGATACACGGCGGCGCCAATACGATCGGCAGCGCATCGACCTACGAGCCTTATCACTTGGTTCGGGATCAAAATGTCATCGTCGTCACCCTGCAGTATCGGTTGTCCTCCTTCGGATGGTTCCGTCACCCTGCCCTTCGTGACGGGCCCACGACCCTGTCCGATGACTCTGGCAATTTTGGCACCCTAGACACCATTGCTGCGCTGCGATTCGTACGGGACAACATCGGATCCTTTGGGGGAGATCCAGACAACGTAACAATCTTCGGGGAGTCCGCCGGCGCCCATAATGTCGCCGCTTTAATCGCATCACCCATCGCCGATGGACTGTTCCAAAAAGCAATTATGCAAAGCGGTATTGTCACGGTCAGTGATCTCGAGGCTGCAGAATCTGATTATCCAGAGGACGGCGTATCTGGGACGCTCAGCAGCCAAGAAATACTCTACAGACTGCTCGAGGCAAACAGTCTTGCCAGAGATCGCTTGGAGGCATCGACGCTGGCCGCAACAATGAGCGCTCAAGAGATCGCTGACTTCTTGCGCGCTCAAACCCCTGCCGCAATCCTCACCGCAGAGCGCGCCGCTCGAGCAAAACAACAAGGAATGACCCGAGTCTATCCCGATGGATACGTCGTTCGAGCCGATGGTATCGCCGGCGCACTGCAAGACCCCGATCGAACCGCCATACCCATTCTAGTGGGCAGTAATCGTGATGAATCCAAATTGTTTAACGCCATGAACCCTCAGCTGGTTGAATGGGGAAACCCTGATGGACTTTGGGCGGTCATCGATCGGATGCCACTGGCCATCAAAAAACCTGATTATTATCAGGCCATGAGTGAGTATGGCTCTAATCTTTGGAAGCTCCGCGCCGTCGATGACGTTGCCCGAGAATTAACAGACAGCGGGCACAGTGAGGTCTTCGTCTATCGTTTTGACTGGGATGATTTACCCGTCATTGCCGACTTAGATTATCAAGCGCTCATCGGTGCAGCCCATGCAATCGAACTGCTTTTTTTGTTTCCCGAGGCCCTAGAAAACCCCATTATCGAGCGGTTCATCATCGGAGACTACGCCGAGGAAGCCTTAAAGCTTTCAGCACAGATGCGCGATTACTGGGGTGGGTTTGCTCACACCGGACAGCCCGGGCGAGGGCTCTCTAACACCCAACCCGCTTGGGCACCCTGGAGTGAACGCCCATCCGCTGAGGCCTTCATGATTCTAGACGGCCAAAGCGACCAGGGCCTGACCATGAGCACTGCGGCTCTGACCACTGAGTCGCTGCTTGCTGCCCTAGAGTCCGACGCCCGCTTTGACTTAATGGGACGATGCAAAGCTCTGTATTCACTGACTTACCGCGGCGGGGACGAACTCACTGACGACGCGTGGGAGACTTTTGCTGACGGTCAATGCCTAGATCGAGATTACACCGCAACGGCGCAATCTATGGAGTGGGATGGCGGATAAGATGCCATCCTACCGAGCATCAGCCAGAGCCTTTATAAACCAACCGGTGGCCTTGAGACTTAACCTTGGCGCAAGGCTGACCCAGCGAGCCTAGACAGCCACTCGAACTCGCTGCACCTATCCCTATCACTCGATGAGGCTTGCGCTTCGGACGCCTCGCCATAATCCTTGACTAGCGTCCTTTAAACCTGGGCGATCGCTTGTTGATAAAAGCATCGATGCCCTCTTGCTTATCCTCCGTTTGTAAAAGTGCACTCTGCGCGAACTTTTCCATCGCCAAGGCAGCGGCAGAGCTCCCCTCGAGCCCTTGCTGCACCATGATTTTCATAAAGTGAGGAACAAAAGGCGCATAACCTGCCAAATGTAAGGCCATCTTCCGGACTGCCTGCTTCAGCTGATCCGGCTCCGTGACCCGAGTCACCAAACCCATCTGCAGGGCTTGTGCTGCATCCATTGCTTCACCCATCAGCAACATCTCCAAGGCCCAGCTTTTACCGATCAGGCGTGGCAACCTGGCGGTAGCGCCGCCACCGGGAATAATGCCAAGTTTTCCTTCCGGCGTCGCAAACCGGCTTTTGGGCGTGCAAATTCTCAGGTCGCAACCCAAGGCAATTTCAAGACCGCCACCCATACAAATGCCGTCGATCGCGGCAATGGTGACTTTGGGTAGGCCTTCAAGCTTTGCCGCGAGCCCCTGGACGATCGGTTCCATGCCCTTTTTAAGATCGCGATCGGCCACTTCCGTGAGGTCCGAACCAGACGCAAACGCCTTTCCTCCAGCGCCCCAGAAACTAATAACGCGCACGTCTTCATCTTCTGCCAGTTGGTCCACGGCCTGGTGTAACTCTTCAAGCGTCTTTAAAGAGATCGCATTGTGCTTTTCGGGCCGATTCAAAGTAATCAAGCCTAAGGGCGCATCAATATCAACAGTGATGGTTTGAAATACAGGCATTGGAGATTGCATTGCTAAAAACACGCCGGAGCATAGCGCATGCTAAAGCGCGAAACCAGCGCAACTGACCCGGTCGCACCTTGGGCCACTCGGCACAGGGTTGGGCCAAAACTAGAACGCACCCCAAGATGACCTACCGCGGATCACTGCCGACTGGCTGAAGGTCCAAACTCCGCGGGGACAGATACAAGCTCAAGCCCCATATAACCCCAACACACGAGCCCACTGGCATCTTCTGCGCAGCTATAGTTCCCGCCTACACTCACCTGTTTGGGGGCATCGAGTTCAGGGACATTCAATTGGCCCTGGGCATTTTTACCCCAACAATGCACACCCGACTCATCGAGGGCGCAGGTGTGTTCATAGCCGACGCTAACGTCGATGGGCCTGACCAACGGCATGCTCTCAGCCTGGCCATGTTCGTTGTCTCCCCAACACACCACGCCGGTATCATCTACCGCGCAGTTGTGATTTCCCAAGCCGCTGCTGATGTACTTCGGATCAAGTAACTCTGGAACCTCGGTCTGACCGTAGCTATTGGAACCCCAGCAGTGCACGCCATCATCATCGAGCGCACAACTGTGATATAAACCGGCTGTGACTTGGCGAGGATTTCGAAGCGATGGCGGCACATCGGTTTGCCCGTTGAAATTCCAACCCCAGCAATCAACCGTCGCACCATCAAGTAAGCAGGCATGACGGCCACCGGTGGCGATCTGAATTGGATTGATGGTGAAGGGACTGTTCGTCTGATTTCGAGAATTATCCCCCCAGCACGAAACCCCTTCATCGGCGATGGCACAACTAAAGTCAAATCCCGTACTCACCTGTCTCGGGTTTGAGAGCGCTGGAACATCGATCTGACCCGCGTCATCATCGCCAAAACAAGCTACCTTGCGATTTTTGAGCGTGCAGGTATGTGTGCTGCCAGTGCCAACAATCATTGAGCCTTGCGTCATCGCTCGAAGGACAGGGAGCTGGGCGGAGACATAGTGTGGTGTTTTCGCTCGCAGGCGCACCGTACGCGGACGCTTAAAATACTCATAAGGACTGACCGTCTCAGGCTTGGGCTCAGGCGCCATACCCCCGACAAAGGCCATCTCACCCTCGGCATTAAGGTAGCTTCTTGCTCGCCCCCAGCAAACCAAACCCTCATCAGCCACAGCGCAACTGTGTCCACTGCCTAAGCCAAGCAATCTAGGGTTGGTCACCTCAGGAACAGACAGTTGGCTTTGGTTTCCAAACCCCCAGCAATTGATTTGTCCCTCTGTGATCGCGCACGTGTGCAAGCCACCGACATCGACGTCTGATATCTCAAAGAAATTAGGCGCAGTGCTCTCTCCAAAGTCATCTGGCCCCCAACACACCAACTGATCTCTACCCGCCGCGCAGCCATGGGTACTGATCCGCAAGACGCTCACACCAGTCACATCCGGGGGCAACATCTCATCGCTCGCACCTTTCCCCCAGCACTGGATTCTTCCAGAGGCAATAGCACATGAAACACCGTTACCCGCGGCGACGGCGGTGACGTCGCGCAAACTCGGCACATTCAGTTCTCCTGAGGGATTCATGCCCCAACAAATCACTCCAGAGGCCCCTAACGCACAAGCATGACGATGTCCCACAGAGACCTGCTGAGGGGTCTCAATCTCCGGCACATCCAGCAGACCGTCGGATTGACGACCCCAACAGTCCAGCCCGGTATTCGAGATTGCACACACAGTACCCCGCGCCCCCGCACTCAAATCAGTTACACCCTCGAGTAGTGGCACATCCAGTTGTCCGACTGTATTTTCACCGCCGCATTCCACCCGTCCGTCACTGACGATACAGGTATAGTTATCACCCGCGCTGACCGCTGAAATATCCGCCTGTGCGAATGCAGCGAACACCACTGACAGAGCAAACATTGCGATGATCATCGCGATTCGTCGGGTGAGGGTCATACCAAAGTGGCCATTTATTTGGAATTCTGATTATATTCAGTCACTGATCAAAAACAATGCTCAGCAGCCCAGACCAGCGCTGACGAGCGTAGCCAGGAATCGACCCGCTTTGGTGTTGTTTAAAACTTATCCGTTGAAAAGAGATGACCATGGGTCCGGGAAGCCCTTCTATGACCTTCAAAAGGCAAGCCTAGAGAGGGATTTACTCGGCCCAAACTTAAGAATTTACGCATCACCAGGTTTAAGGGGCATTAAGACATGTCAATTTCATTAACACCGCAAACCAACGAAAGTGGCGATGCCAATCTTGCAGCCCAAGGCTTTGGCCGGGTCACGGATGCACCCGCTACTCGTTTTAATCTGAGCACCGAGCGTGCAGCGGCCTTTGAGCATTTCGAATCCTGGGGCTACGTTGTTTTGGATAAAGCCCTAAGCCCATCTGAAGTGGCGCTGCTCAATGCTTTTTTCGATCGAACGCAGGCGGAAAGGCCAGATCTTTGGGGTCTTGGAGCCAAGCGAAAGCCCCATCATCGCGAACAAGGATTGATCCTCAGTCAACCACTGCTGGACTACCCAGAACTCGATGAATTCCTTCAGCACCCAGGCAGTTACCCACTGATCTGCGATCTATTTGGCGGTGCATCACAGGTTCGCTGGAGCGAATTTAATTTTCGTGAGACACCCAAACAGGCTGGCCTGGGTCAAATGAACTTCCATCATGATGCAGTCGCCAAAGATCGATTTCTAAGGCAACCCTACCTTCCATGCGACTGGCTTTGCGCTATTCACTATCTCTCTGATGTGACGCCAGAGCACCCTGCTTTTTGCGTCGTACCTGGGAGCCACAGATTCAGCGAACTAAGAGAGGCCTTCGAGGGTTTGGGCGATCAATATCTTGAGCAACCCATTTACGGCGAGGGTGGCACTTGTGTTCTCTACGACACAGCATTGTTTCATACTCGACTGGACGGCAACGGAATCGAGGGACGACGGACTTGGCATCAATACTTCGCCCGAGGCGGTTTCTTGCGCAGCAGCCTGCCGACAACCGATCGTTATGTCAGACCTCCAACTCCCGCCCTTACCGATTGGAATCTTATTCCCGAACGGCTGGCCTTTCACCCGGACCCTCAGATGCGACTGTTTTTCTCGCACTGGAATACGGCGCAAAGCGAATGGGTCGCTAAAAATTTCGATCCTAACTTCAGATCAGAGATGCCACGAGGGGAGCTTTGAGCTGATAAAGGACATTTTGCAGCCCCTGACAAACGGTTAATCCAATAGCTCATGCTGACAGCATTACCCGCTCAAACCACACCTTTCCTGAGCACCGACGCGTGATAAGCCTGCTTGCCTTCTAACCTATTAACCTCCGTCACCCTCCCTAGATGATCTATCAACGCTGATGTGATTACTTCTGGAAGGTCAAAACAAAATCGATAGGGACATTGAGGCTGATCGACTTAAGCCCGGCGATCTCCCTGACCGCCTCGATCCCCGCTT
>CAJYBS010000128.1 GCA_913064795.1 uncultured Gammaproteobacteria bacterium | reverse complement strand
TCCAATGTCTGGCGGCGAGTAAAAATTCACCATCCGCCTCGCATCGCGCTCGCCACTGTGCGTTACTGATCAGATCCATAAGTTTCTCCCTTTGCCCTCTGTGAGCCCCGCTCGATCACCTTATCATCATGCTGGGACAGCGGCTTCAAGTCCAGACATCACAATCAGGGTAATTTAAGTTAAAACCCTTTCAAAGCTCGTTCTGTTAGGCCTCGAGCAAAGGCGTTTGTAGTGGCTATCGAGGGAAACCATGGGTAGTTTTTCGGTGCTGGGCCTTGTCGATCAACGCTGCGTCAATGAGTAGACCCCGTGCCTGAACCAATTATCTATGACCGCAGGGTGCCAGCGATGCGATTGCCTCAAAGCGCCCCTACATTGGCCATCAAAACTGAATTGGCAGTTTTGAGAGTCAGAAGCAGTTGGCCTACTTGAATCGTCACGATTGAACGGACTGGGATTCCATGTTTGCCGCATCCATCGAGCGGGCTTTCAGTTGTGTTTGAATTCTCTCATGGTCGGTTTTATTGATGCGATAGCCTGCATAAAAGAAAGCAGCGATCAGGCCCCATACCATCGCAAAGGGGCCGTCGACGATACCCAGCCGGAATAGCACGTCATCCGGAACCTGTCCTTGTATCGATCCCGGGGGTAGCAAAACGTAATATTCGATCGCGAACCCGGCAATGACATGACCGATCGCGTTAGAAGTTTTAGCAAAAAAAGTGCGAGCAGAATAAAAAATACCTTCTTGTCGTCTGCCGGTGTTCGCCTCGTGTTCGTCGGCAATATCGGCGAGGGCGGACATCACACTGATGTTGACCACAGCGCCGAACAACGAAGAAAAAATACTCCAAAATATGATGAAAACCACCAAGGTCCAGGAAGAGGTTTCGGGTGCAAGCCCGAACAGTGCAAGCGTCACCGCAAGGGACCAAAAGAAACTGAGGCCGGCTGCAGACGCAACAATGGTTGCACGCTTGTCGAATCGTTCGTGAGATTTTGAAGCCAAAAAGAAACCCAAGTGATAGCCAATGATGTTGGCTATGGCTAAGAAACCAATTTGATACGGAGACAACGCCCAAAAAAACGTGCCCATGTAGATACCCAGAGTCTCGTGGGTGCCAATCGTCATTGACAGGAAAAACAGTCCGATTAAGAGAAACAAATAGTTACGGTTTTGGATTGCCATCCAAATGTCTGACAATAACCCTTTGAACGAGAATCCCTCTTGGTCTGAAGGCGGTTGACTCATGAAAGGAATCCGGTCTCGGGTAAACCAAGCACAACCGAAAATCGTGAGAAGAATGATGAGGCAACAAAAGGCGACAACAGGCACATAGGCGGGTCGGTACAATTGTGCCCCTCCGAGGGCAGCACCTTCCGTTTGAAACAAATAACCGAAGACAAAAAACCAGACGAAACAGTGCATCATGAGGGCGCCGTAATAACCGAATAGGTTGTTAAAGCTCATAACGTTGGTGCGCTCGATGTAGTCGGTTGATAGTTCGGCACCCATCGCAAGGTGTGGTATCGCGAAAAATGTCACAAACGTTCTCATACAAATTGTAAACACAGTGAACCAAACAAAGAGCATCATCTGTGACGTCACGACAGACGCTGGCGGATTAAATATGAGAAAAATCGAGAGTACTAAGGGGATTGGCGCCGCGATCATAAAGGGATGCCTGCGACCCCAACGAGATCGAAAGCGGTCTGAAATCGAGCCGATCAGCGGATCAGAAATGGCATCAAAAAAAATCGCGATGGCAACTGCGGTGCCCGCTAATGACCCGCTCAATCCAAGAATTTGTTGGTAATACAAAAAGGTCAGCGCGTTGAATAACCAATTTGTCGCTGACTCGCCGACGGTGCCGACGCCGAACCAGGTTTTCGTTCGCAGACTGAGTCGATCGGTTGGCCTTTGTCGCTCCATCGGTTGTGAGGGGTCCTGCACGTTGCTTTTCCTCCATCGTCAAAGAGCGGGATCTCCAAGCATCATGCCACTTTGTTCGCTCTCGAGAAACGACTTTACTGTTGGCTTCATTGGGCGCTCGACAAGATTCTGAAGAAACGGTCTACAATGACTCCCTCCGGCGGGCTGATAGGGTTCATTAAAACAAGCCAAATTTTAAATCATACCTACAAGGCCTGTGGAGCATTCGAAGTAGCTCATAAGTTCGTGGGTGATTTTGAAGCAGAATAAAGACTGAGTCTGGGGTCTGTGCCTCTGAGTTGATCGGGATCATCCCATCTGCTTTTTAGGGTCAACAAAGGCAAACTGTTCTCAGAGTGGCTCTAGCCAGCTTTCCACAACCTATTGACTGTTGGAGGCGAGTTGTATGAGCCTTTAAGCGCAAGGTGTGAATAATTTATAGTTCTGGTTGATTAAGGAGTCGAGCATGGCTGGTTCAGAAGTAGCGTTGATTGTGGGGGGCGGTCCTGGGATTAGCGCCAGTTGCGCGAGGCTCTTTGCGGCTGAGGGAATGAAGGTTGCGGTCGCGGCAAGAAATATAGAAAAAGAGCCTCTAGCACAGCTTGCTGCGGAACATGGCGTGCTTCTCGTTAAATGTGATGCGTCGGATCCCGAATCAGTCGCCAACTTATTTGCGGAGGTGACCTCACAGCTTGGTACACCGCATCTCGTGATCCATAACATTGACGGACGTTCCCGGGACGTTTTCCGGAAAGGGATTCATGAGGTAGACCCGGCCCTTGTACTGGATACCCTAAAAAACTCTACTTTCAGTGCGTTTTTGGTTGGGCAGCAGGCGGCTAGAGCGATGCTTGCCCAAAAACAGAGGCAAGGGCACAAAGGCACAATCTTATTTACCAACGCCAGCGCCGCAATAAAGGGTTATCCTTTGAGCGGCGCGTTTGCCGCTGCATCTCACGGTAAATCAGGTCTGGCACAAAGCATGGCGCGGGAGCTGATGCCCCAGGGCATCCACATTGCACATTTGCCTATTGACGCTGCCATCGGTTGGGAGCAAGCCGATGGGTCGCGTGCCCATTGGCTGGCTGGAGCGACCCAAGACGACAATATGGCCCACCCCGATCGAATCGCCGACGTTTATCTCCAGCTGCACAGACAGCATCGTTCGACCTGGGCCTTCGAAGTGGTTCTGCGGCCCTGGGCAGAGAAATGGTAAATCGGTATCAAAGTCCGCCGTGGCAGGTGAACAGGCCCAGACGTGAGGTGCCTTGGAGGTTCCGAGACTCGGCGCAAGAAGCAAACCAATTAATGAGGCAAAGCCCTGGGGGAGTAGGCCCGGCCCAATCGGCTCAGCGCTGCCCTCGAGATCTATCGAATGTATTGGGGCGTTGTGGTTATAGCGTCCCCCTATAGGCATCAGGCTTGCTGGTAGTTAATCCCAGCGAGGCGTAGGAGATACTGTTTCTTCCAGACAGCGACAGCGCTAAAGCACAGCAGACAATGTTTTAGAATATGGCGATGGTTCTAAGCTAGGCGCTGGATCAGCATTTCCTTAGATTCCCGATCGCGTCACATGGCGATGCAACCCCAAACATATCGATAGGTTTTCCTCAGAGCCTTGACCTCCGGTTGGCGCTGAGCTTGGAAAATCCGAATTCCGGGGCGCCTGTCCAGGCATATTCGTGAATTGGCTGTTGGGTGATATCCTGTTTTCAATTTGAATGATGCAGTTGGCGAAACGGTCAGGCGAGACTAGGCAGAGGATGGTATGAAAGAGGGGATGCGATCATGGGCGCAAGATCTCGTGCAGGCTTGGCGAGATACGGCGCCCCGCCCAGTCAAAGCTGATTTGACGATCTCGGTTGAAGAGGCTTATGCGACTCAAAAAGCCTTCGTGGAGATGCGAGGTGAGACGATCACAGGCTATAAAGCCGGCTTAACAAGCACTGATGCTCAGCAGGCCCAAGGGGTGGACTCCCCGGTCAGCGGTGTATTGTTTGAGCGTGTTCGATTTGACTCTGGCGCCGATGTTGAGACGTCGCTCATGGGTATGCCTCTGATTGAAACCGAAATTGGGTTTTTAGTGGGTGCAGATGTGACGGCGCCTGTATCACGTGACAATGTGATTGGGGTGCTGGCTTCTTTTATGCCGATGGTTGAGATCGTCGATGTCAGTTTTTCACAGCGACCCATAGTGACAGATATCATTGCGTGCAATGTTGCCGCCGCTTATTACATTCAATCCGGCGATCAATATGACGCTGCAAAGGTCAATGATGCGGCGCTTCGGTTTTATGCCGATGGCGTGCTCAAGCACGAGGGCGCCGCGATTGATGCTTTGGGTGATCAGTTGGAGGCGGCGGCTTGGTTAATCAACCATACCCTTGAAAAGGGGTATCCCGTGAGCGCGGGTCATGTTCTGATGACTGGGTCTCTGGGTGCGGTCTATCCGGGCCGCCCTGGAAGCTACCGGGTTGAATATGGCGAGTTTGGAGAAATCGTCTTTTCGTTGAAGTAGCTGTCCAGGGTGAGTGCCGATAAACAACAATTCAGAAAAACGAATTAATCTCGCTCAAAGGGCGGTTTGATAAAAGGAAACACGATGGAGTTTGATTCAGATGGGACAGTGGCTACTTTGCATTTTGATGATGGTAAGGCCAACGCAATTGGTCACGCGTTCATTGATGATATTGTCCTGGGTCTCAGTCGGGCTCAAACCGAGGCTAGGGCGGTACTGATCGTTGGGCGCGATGGGTTGTTATCGGGGGGGTTCGATTTAAAAGTGATCAACGAGGGCGGGGATGCGGTTCGAGTCATGATGACGAAGGCGGCGGATATGTTCTATCAATTGCTGACTCATCCTCAACCCGTCGTGATCGCCTGCACGGGGCACGCGGTTGCAGCGGGTGCTTTCTTATTGTTGAGCGCCGACACCCGTATTGGCAGTCAAGGAGATTTCAAAATAGGTTTAAACGAAACCTCCATCGGTTCGAGTTTTCCTGAGTTCGGTATCCAATTGGCAACGAGCCGGCTTAATCCAGCCTATCTCACTCGATCGTTTGTTCAGTCGGAGCTGTTTTCTCCCCCCGATGCCGTCCAGGCTGGATTTTTAGATGGTCTAGAGCCGAGGGACCTGGTTGTCGAGCGGGCATGGCTCCGCGCGCAAAAGCTGTCCGAATTGCCGCAAAAAGCCTATGCCCAGAACAAACGGGACAGTCGTCGCATGGCGATCTCAGCCCTAGGAGCTCTACAATGATTGAACTGTATACCGCGGGCACGCCCAACGGCTGGAAGGTATCGATGACACTGGAAGAGATGCAGATCCCGTACGAAGTCAATTTGGTGAATCTCAGCAAAGGCGAGCAGCGGTTACCCGAATTCCTAAAGATCTCTCCCAATGGGCGAATCCCTGCAATCATCGATACCGATACAGGCATCAGTGTTTTTGAGTCTGGGGCCATCATGGTTTATCTGGCTGAGAAGAGCGGGCAGCTCATGCCAAGTGACCTCGCCGGAAAATATGATGTGATGCAGTGGCTGATGTTTCAAATGTCAGGGATTGGACCGATGCAAGGACAAGCCGTCACGTTTGTTCGATACTTTCCAGAGAATATTCCTCAAGCGATCGATCGCTATTGCAATGAATCTCGCAGGCTATACGAAGTATTGGACAACCATCTCGCGGACCGTGACTATATTGCGGGAGAATACAGTATTGCTGATATTGCCAATTATTCATGGGTACGCAGTTATTATTGGGCGCGGGTTAATATCGATGGCCTAGATCATTTGCGGGCTTGGATGGACAGGATGGTCGCCAAACCCGGTATCTTGCGCGGCTGTGAAGTTCCTCAGGGTGCAAAGAATTCGAAGGATCTGAAACAAGGCGGCGCCTCGATTACGACGACTTGACCCAGACCGAGCCATCCAGTCCCTCGCTGAATCGTCCTTACGTTTTATCGATGGGTTGTAAAGAATAAGAATGCGGGTTCGATAAGATCGATGGCAAGGGAGTCAGGAGTCAATCGCGGTCGCCCAGAAATCGGCTATCGAGGTTTTACAAGTTCCATGAGTACCAGATGCTGTAGGAACGAATCAAATAGGGAAATATTATGAATGGTGCACAAAGCTTAA
>CAJYBS010000127.1 GCA_913064795.1 uncultured Gammaproteobacteria bacterium | reverse complement strand
TCTGGCTGCCATCGTGACGGCAATTGGCAGTCGCTCTTTCTTCCTGTTTTTTGGACCTGAACCCCGTGGCCTAACTTTCTATGTTGTTTATTTACTGGGCGATATTTTTGGGCTCATGATCATACTGGGTATTTTATTTACCATTTCCGGAGCAACCGATATGATTTTTAAGTCGCAAAAAGACGGAAACTAAACAGAGCACAGCACCCAACCTGAACCTTTCAGAACTTTACAAAGCAAACCATCAAAAGTGAGGCCTTAGCCATAGTGACCGTCAGACCCTTCCAGCTTTTTATCTGCGCAATTGCAATCATTCAACCGAGTTGGGCCGAATCTGTTTTGCCCGGCGCTGTACTGGGCCTGGCAACTGCGCTGAATGGCCAAAGCGTGGCCTACCTTGACGATGATTCAAAAACACAAGGCTATCTAGCAAGACCACAAAATCGATCGGTCCGCGGCGGCGTCCTCCTGATACATGAATGGGATGGGCTCACATTGCGCATTAAGGAGATCGCGGATGCCTTTGCCGAGGTGGGCTATATCGCCCTCGCCGTTGATCTGTATCATGGAAAAGTCGGAAAGAGCCGATCTGAAAAGTTGGCGCTTGTTCGCGCCACTCGGGCCGATCCTGAGGGAATCACCCGCAACCTTAATGCCGCGCTTCAAGCGGTGCGCGCAGATCCAGCAATCAAAGGCAGCATTGCGACCATTGGATGGTGTTTTGGCGGCGGAATCGCGCTCAATTTTGCAATTGAGGGTGAGGACCACGAGGGCACAGCGGTCTTTTATGGAAGGTTGCTAGATGATCCAGAGCTTTTGAAACACATTCACCACGAAGTCTATGGAACCTTCGCGGGACTCGATCGGGGACCGACCGTGGGTGAGGTGGATCGATTTGTCGCCGCACTAAGATCCGCCGGGGTTCCAAATGACGTGCACGTTTATGACGATGTTCAACATGGGTTTTGGTTGCATGTCGATCGAGATCCAGCGGCGAATCGAGCCCCGGCCCAAGACGCTTGGCAAAGACTCCTCGCTTATCTCGAGCGAGTTTCAACTGCGCAGACTGTCTCGAACTAACCGCATTCCTCCGGACGAGTCCTAGGCTAAACTACTTCGTATCAGGCGATCCAAACCCGACCCAACATTGGGGATCGATTCACTCCGACTGCTATGGCTCACTTTAAGGGCGTTTACTTAAGGGCGTGTTATATGACAATTCCCGATGTTTTACCCCGACTGGTATCAAAACAGGTCGCTGAGTAAAGACATTCCCGCTCAGATCAGTCATGTGGTCTGTAACATCAAGCGATGCTTAGTATCTCAGCCAAGTTTGATCTTCAAAAGAACCACACTTTCAGCGAGCGCTACAGTAGACCGTGCTTCAACATCATTAAATCGGTGAGACGGCCTACGACAGCTTTGAATCAATGGCTCGACCATAAGCGTCGTCAAAACGTTCGATATCGCTCTCACGCAGGTCTTCCCCTGTCTGAACTTCAATAATTTCAAGCGCCTCTTGGCCAGGGTTCATTAATCGATGAAGCGCACCAACAGGGATATACGTTGACTCATTCTCGGTCAAGTCAAAGGTTTTATCGTCGCAAGTGACCCGAGCGACTCCCCGCACCACCACCCAATGCTCAGCGCGGTGTCGGTGCTTTTGCAAGGATAGCCGTTCTCCAGGATCGACTGAAATGCGCTTGGTTAAATGCCGCGGTCCTTGGTCGACCGTTTCATACCAGCCCCAGGGACGATGAACTCGCCGATGGAGCAGATGTTCCTGTCGGGCTGCACTATTCAAGGTATCAACAACCTGTTTGACCTGCTGACTTGCGTCGCTGGCGGCAACTAAGACCGCATCCGCCGTCTCAATCACAACAATGCTATCGACACCGACCAACGTTACTAATCGATCGGTTGCACGCACAAAACTGTTTCGGGTCTCATCGAGAATGACGTCGCCTTGAACACTGTTGTTGCGAGCATCTTTGACAGAGACTGCCCATAAAGACTGCCACGAACCAATATCGCTCCAACCGGCATCAAGTGGCACCAACGCCACATTGTCCGCTTTTTCAAAGACTGCATAATCGACAGAATCTGCCGGACAGGCTTTAAACGCTGTTTCATCTGGACGTATAAATCGATCATCCTGATCGCGGGTGGCATAGGCGTTCTCAACGCCCTTCGAAATCTCAGGGGCCCACTGTTTGAGCGCGTCTAAATAGTTCGCCGCTTTGAAAACGAACATCCCACTGTTCCAAAAGTAGCTGCCTGAGGCCACGTAAGATTGTGCGGTCTTTAAGTCGGGCTTCTCCACAAATGCTTCAACCTGATAGCCGGATTCGAGCTCGAGGCCCCGCCTCACGTAGCCATAACCTGTTTCCGGCGACACCGGTTTGATGCCAAACGTCACGAGGGATTTTTCCCTCGCCAGATTGACCGCTTTTTTGGCCGCACTCAAAAATCGATCCGGCTCGGTGATCAGGTGATCCGATGGTAATACCAGTAAAACAGCATCGGGGTTCGACGCAACCGCTGTATGCGCAGCAAGGCCGATGGCAGGCGCTGTATTTTTCCCTTCAGGCTCTAGAATAATTTGCGCGTCAAGAATATCTATCTCCTTCAACTGCGCACTGACCAAAAACCGATGCGCCTCGTTACAAACGATGATGGGCGCGGTACAAGGATCTAAACCCTGCAGACGAAGCAATGTGTTCTGCAAAAGACTGCGCTCATCCATCAATGCTAAAAGCTGTTTCGGATAATCCCGGCGGGATAACGGCCAAAGCCTTGATCCCGAGCCGCCACACAAAATCACGGGTTGTATCACCATATTTTGAACCCTCCAGATGAACGGCAAAAGTAGCCAGCACAGCAGACCACCCTCTCCAACCTTTGCACTTTGAATCAAACCATCTGCTGTCAGCACTAGAACTTACGCAGTGACAAGCCCACCCTTGCGCAAACTTGCGTACTCTATGCGAAGCCTTCCTTGGATCACAGAGCCCTCAGCCTGAGCGAGCCACACTCATCAAAAAGCTCAAGCGGCCTGCCTTTTTACAATTAGCTTCTGCCCCGCACAGGCCGCCGGTGAGATTCCCAACATTGGCTACAACCGCCTAGTCGACTCGATCTCGCCCCTGCAAATAGGCCTCAGACAACCGTTGATAATAGCGTGCATTGGCCACATTCGCGGCGTACTGATCTCGCGTGGCAACCAGTTTCGCTGGAACTCCAGCAATAACCGAATTCTCCGGGAATACCGCATTTTCGCGAACTATGGCCTGCCCGGCAACGATCGAGCCACGACCAATCTTCGCGCCATCCATGACCACCGCATTGATTCCAATCAGGCAACCGTCTCCAATCTCGCAGCCGTGCAAGGTCACATGGTGGGTGATCGAACAATCTTCTCCAACAAAAGTACCGGTCTCAACACCCTCGTGAATCATTACAAAATCTTGGATATTACTCCGTGCGCCGATGACAATTTCAAATTGCTCACAGCGGGTTACCGCATACGTCCAAACGGATGCCTCCGGGCCGACATAAACTTTGCCCTGCAGGCACGCGGTGTCGTGGATGAACCCGGGCCGATCCAATGTAACTGCTTGGCCAAACCTATTCGTCGACTGCACTCGTGCCCTCCTAATTTAAATGTTTTTGCGATTCTCTTGACTGAAATGCTTTTATCGTTCTCATCAGTCTTTTAGCGCCTTATCGTACCCAATCGCGGTCGCTAAAATGCGCGCAAGCGCTGGGCGATGCAACGCAACCTCAGATCGAGATAAACCCTCTAGGGAGTGTGGAAACTTCAGCCATGCATCGGTTTCATGGACATAATAATCCGGCGCACGGTCTGTCTGGTTTCGCTTAGGTTTGTAGTAAGGCACAGCGATCCGAATATCTTTAGGGGTGTTTCTACGCGCACGCCGTCTAAGATGCTCGATCACCGCCTCAATACTTCGCCCCGTGTCAAACACATCATCAACAATCAGCAGCGACTGTTCAAAATGCGCCTGATCAATCAAATACTCCATGCTGAACACCTGAACCCGATCCTGCTGGTCATCAATGCCCTCATAGGAGGCTGTACGAATCGCAATGTGATCTGATTGTGTTCCGAATCGAGCTAAAAAGGACTGCAGAGCGATTCCGATCGGCACGCCCCCACGCCATATCGCACAGATAAAATCAGGCTTAAACCCTGACGCCTGAATCATTGCCCCCAAACGCCAGCTGTCTTCGAGTAACGACTGTGCATCCAGATAGCGCTTATCAACCATGGACGTTATCCTAAAGCCAAGACATCGAGCTTATCATGGAATACAAGACCTTCCTCCGCGAACAGGACATTATCGAAGCGAGTTTTAAACTCGGCGTCGAAATTTATAATGCGGGCTACTATCCCACCTTTATCGTTGGATTATGGCGAGGCGGCAGCACGGTGGGCATCTATCTTCAGGAATGCCTACAGAGTCTTGGTGTCGTTACCAACCACATTGCCATTCGCACCTCCTATGCTGGGCCCAAACGATATGCTGAGGATCTAAAAAAACCGAATCATCAAATCCGAGTTCACGGTACCGAATATTTGATAAAGACCTTGCGAGCGGAGGACCGTCTGCTCATTGTCGATGATGTCTTTAGCAGCGGCCGAAATATGGCCGCAGTGATCGAGCAGTTAAAGACTCGCCTGAAGCGCAACCTACCGGAAGATCTGCGGGTGGCCTGCCTTTTCCAAAGGAAGAGCCAAAACCCTGGGAGCCTTCAGCCTGATTTTGTCGGATCACAAACCAACCATTGGCTAACACTGCCTTATGAGCTTCAGGACCTCTCCCTTAATGAGCTCGCCCTTCACAAACCCGCTGTAATCGCTTTGATCGAGACCTATGGTCTGAGGTTACCCGACCTTCAATAGCGCCTAAGCAGGTCACTGCCTGCGTCTAGGTCTTTGCTTTTGCACTGTTTCTAAAAGCTGTTTTTGAGCGCCTGTTTTGGACAAGATTCTGAGAAACATCTGAGTCAATTCGCCAGAACAAATTTTGAGCCCACATAGGGCTACTGTCTTGCGGTTTTTTTCTGCCACGCTTTTAAACAGATAAAATCATGGGCGAGGGTCGCTGCGGCGATGGCGGTAATTTCGGCCTGATCATAGGCTGGCGCCACTTCCACCACATCCATACCTACTAAATCAATTTTGCCCAGAGCCCGAACAATCGTTAACGCCTCCAGACTCGAAAGGCCACCCGCCACAGGCGTGCCGGTCCCCGGAGCAAACGCTGGATCCAAACAATCAATGTCAAACGTCAAATACGCTTTTCGTCTTCCAACGACGCGTTGAATCTCTAGGATCGTTGCTCGAATACCATTTTCGGCGACCCAAGGGCTCGACATCACTGTGAAGCCATAGTCATCTTCGCTGAAGCTCCGAATGCCGATTTGCACTGAGCATTGGGGATCAATCAGCCCCTCACGTAGCGCTCGTAGAAACATCGAGCCGTGATCCAGTCGGTCACCGTCATCTGGCCATGTATCAACGTGCGCATCAAAATGTATCAACGCAAGGGGACCGTACTTTTCTGCATGGGCTTTCAGCAGTGGATAAGTCACAAAATGGTCGCCGCCAAAGGTCAGCATTGTGACGTCTTCAGCGAGCAGTTGACGTGCATGCGCCTCGATGACTTCTACCGCTTGATCGGGATAGCCAGAAACAAAATCTACATCCCCATAATCAGCAACAGCCAGCACATCAAAAGGGTTAAAATTCCACGGGAAGGCAAAATCGGCGATTTCGGCCAGTTGAACGCTGGCTGCACGAATGGCCTGGGGCCCAAAACGCGCGCCTGGTCGAAACGTGGTCGCTAAGTCAAACGGCAGTCCTGAAACCACAACATCGGCACCCGCAATGTCACGGGTATAAGGTCTGCGTAGGAAGGACAATTCACCGCTATAGGTCTGACTCGTCGCGCTGGTACCCATTAGGTCAGAGCGTGGGTGATCCCTCGATTGGGCGCTTGAAGTTGACTCCTCTGTCATGCTGTTACTCCCTATGCACTTTC
>CAJYBS010000126.1 GCA_913064795.1 uncultured Gammaproteobacteria bacterium | reverse complement strand
AACGCGCTCGCTAAAGGTTTCGATTGCGGCCAAGGTTGGATCCGCTTTGATGAATTCTGGAGTTCTGATTCGCATGTGCCCGACCGCACGATCCTCGGTCAGGTTGATCGCCTCACCGCTGAGGAGACCTGCTCTCAGTGCTTTAAAAGGTGAAGCCTCGAGTAGGCGAATCAATTGATCGAAAATTTTTGTGCTTATTCGATGATGACCGACATTGACCGTGAGTGGACCCAGAGACAGGGTTGACAGAGCTTGCCAGTCCGAATCATCCATTGCTGATTGAATGGTGGGCACCGAGCTTGCAAGTGCCTCCAGAGATTGCCAAGCAGGATTGACGGATGGATCAAATGAAGAGGTCATAAGTCGGCCTAAAAAGGTTCAGTGTATCAATAATTTCGCTGTTTCTAGCGGTAGATTCCCTAACGAGCCCATAAAATGCGATCGATCGTCTTATTTACGGCTTTTACGGCGCCAAAAAAGCCTCGATGAATTAGAATAGGGCCTCGCCAGTTTTTAAAGAATGAAGGCATGTTGATTCTACGTTTTATCCTCGCCGCACTGTTGATGGTCAGCGTGATAGGGTTTTTTTATTTTGACGGGGGCGATTATCTGAGCTTTGCTTCTGTGCAAAGTCTCCAGGGTGTTTTGTTGGATCAAGTGGCGGCAGACCCGATGCTTGCAGCACTCGGCTTCGCAGCGATGTATGTCATGATCACGGCACTTTCTCTGCCCGGCGCTGCAATATTGACGTTGCTGGCGGGTGCATTGTTTGGGCTCATTGAAGGGCTGCTACTCGCCTCTTTCGCATCGACCTTGGGTGCAACCCTCGCAATGTTGGCAGCGCGATTTATTTTCAGGGATTGGGTGGCCCTTAAATTTCAGGACCGATTGCGCCGAATCAATGCGGGTATGGACAAAGATGGCGCCCGTTACCTATTGTCACTTCGTCTGGTCCCCGCCGTCCCCTTTTTCTTGATCAACCTGGCCATGGGTTTGACCCGAATTAGAGTCAGCACTTTTTTCTGGGTGTCGCAGCTCGGCATGCTCCCGGGAACACTGATTTATGTGAATGCAGGTGTTCAAATTGGTGCGCTTGAAAGCGCCGCGGGGATTTTGTCGATCGAGTTGATCGCCTCCTTAGTCCTGCTTGCGCTGCTGCCTTGGCTCATGAAATTTGGCCAGGCACGTCTTAAACTGTGGCGACAAATGAAACCTTACCCTAGACCCAAAACTTTTGATCGAGATCTCATCGTGATCGGGGCCGGGTCAGGCGGGCTTGTCACGGCGTTGATCGGGGCGGTGGTTGAAGCCAAAGTTACCTTGATCGAGGCCGGTGAGATGGGTGGCGACTGCCTGAACACCGGCTGTGTGCCGAGCAAATCCCTGATTCGCAGCGCTCGGCTCGCGCATGACATTGATGCTGGTGTGGCGCTGGGCGTTAGGGTTTCAGAAAAGCAGGTTGATTTTGAGACCGTGATGTCACGGGTCCAAGGTGTGATCGATGAAATTCAGCCAAATGATTCACCAGAGCGTTACCGCGAGATGGGCGTGGATGTGCGACTTGGACAGGGGCGAGTGCGTTCTCCTTATGAAGTTGAGGTGAATGGGGAGCGATTGACGACTCGTGCGATCATCATCGCCTCAGGGGCTTATCCAATCTTGCCGGCCATTGATGGTCTGGATCCTTCGTTTTGCATGACATCAGAGACAGTCTGGCAGCTGTCCGACCTACCCAAGCGGCTTGCCGTGGTGGGCGGAGGCCCAATCGGCGTTGAATTGGCGCAAAGCTTTGCGCGGTTAGGGTCAGAAGTGACTTTAATTGAGATGATGCCCCGGCTCATGATGCGTGAGGATATTGATGTCTCTGTTTGCATTGAAGAGACATTGGCCGCAGAGGGAGTCAGGCTTAAAACCGGACATCGGGTGGTTTCAGCGGCTTCAGGCGAGGATGTGATTCTTCGGCTGGTTGATGAGCAAAACGGTGATGAAGTCTCGGTGCCCTGCGATGGGGTACTTTTTGCTCTAGGCCGAAAGCCGCGCACCACCGGCTTTGGCCTTGAGGATCTGGGGGTCGCGCTGACCGCCTCAGGTCACATTGAAGTGAACGATTATTTGCAGACGAACTACCCCAGCTTGTACGCCGTGGGCGATGTTGCGGGCCCCTATCAGTTTACCCATACGGCCTCGCACATGGCGTGGTATGCCGCAGTTAACGCACTGTTCGGCACCTTCAAGCGCTTTAAGGTGGATTACCGGGTGGTTCCTTGGTGCACATTTTCTTCACCCGAAGTGGCCAGAGTTGGACTCAACGAAACCGAAGCCAATGCCGCGGGTGTAGCCTTTGAGACCACTCGGTTTGATGTGGCCGAGCTTGACCGCGCGAAGGCCGACGACGCGCGTCAAGGGTTTGTTAAAGTGCTCACAGCCCCCGGTTCGGATAAGATCTTAGGCGTGACCATTGTTAGCGAGCACGCGGGAGAGACGATCTCGGAATTCGTTCTCGCGATGAAATATAACCTTGGCCTTAAGAAGATCATGGGCACGATTCACATTTATCCGACCTGGTCGGAAATGAACAAATTCGCGGCGGGCGTCTGGCGACGCGCAAACAAGCCCGAACGATTCATGCCGCTCTTGGCATGGTATCACCGAATTCGTCGAGGCGGAGGTTAGTAGCCTTGGTCGGTTAGATTCAGCAGTGGAAAGGCCGACAACACTGATGGCTCGGTGACCGCTGGGGCTGCCCGCACAAAGCTAGGATCGAGTTCCGAGAGTTTGGTCACGCCGCATAAGGCCATGGTTTCACAAATTTCATGACGAAGTATTTTAAGGCACTGCATTAAAGCTTCCGGGCCTCCCGCGGCCAATGCCCAGCCTTGAAGACGGCCTAGTCCAACGGCGTCGGCGCCAAGTGCAATGGCCTTGACGACATCGGTGCCGCGATAAAATCCTCCATCAATCATCAAAGTAGCTTGGTTGCCAATGACGGCTTTAATTTCTGGCAAAAGATCCAGACTCCCGAGACTTTGGTCAAGTTGACGACCGCCATGGTTCGATAGATAGACCACCTCGATACCGAGATCGATGGCTTTTTGGGCGTCTAGGGGGTGATTAATGCCTTTTAAAATGATTGGCAGGTTGTATTTCTTTTTTAACCTCGCAACCTCGCGCCAATTCAGCTGTGCTTGAAATTTAAAATCCCCGGGTGAGGCTTGTGATGTGGGAACCACCCGCTTGGCGATATCGCGTTCTCGTCGACTTAAAACGGCGGTGTCGACGGTCAAGCAGAGCGCCTGATAGCCGCTTTCAATGACACGATCGACGATTTCGTCCACCCAGACCTCATCGCCCCGGACATACAGTTGATAGACTTTGGGGGCGTCTGACGCCGCAGCAATTTCCTCAAGGCTTGGGCTGCAAACGGAACTGGCCATGCTCATGATGCCAGCCTGTGAGGCGGCTAAGGCGGCGCCAGCGCCGCCTTGTGAATCGAATACTTGTAGGGACCCAATCGGTGCGAGCACCACGGGTAAAGCCAGAGGCTGCCCAAGTATCTCGCAGCTTGGGTCAACGGCTGTTACATCGCACAAGACCCTGGGGATCAACGCTTTTGTATCGATCGCGTGACGGTTGCGCCGAAGCGTCGTCTCGGTCTCTGTACCGCCGATCAGGTAATCCCAGTTGATCTGATTGAGACGAAGGTGCGCCGCCTTGACGAACTCGTGCAGGGTTTTAAAGGTTTGATCGGACATGTATGATTCTGCTCCTGAGGGTAGGGTGCTTGCCAGCGCCGGCAATACGCAACGTTCGGCTCTCGAATCACCTCGCAGAGCGGATAGAATGAGGTTACACAGATCAGTACAGGAGAAGCAAATGTCGAACAGTGTAGAAGAAGCGGCGGAGAGTGACCGCAAAACAGTGATATCGCTTGCCTTCACCATGGTGGGCTTTGGTGTCCTGACCGTGATCTTGATTGTGGCCGCCCTGGTCATTACTTAATCAGCAATCCACCTAGACCTTGGCTCAATGAGAGGATGTCTCTCTAGTCGGTTCAGGGAGAGCTGTTTTACCCCTGAAACGGTGCCTAAGCCCGCTAGAGGCGGGGGCAGCTTGGCGACAGGCCAGAAGTCTCATCCCTGGGAAGCATCTCAAAAATCAGCCGACCGCTTAGAAAGGGTTGGACAAAGCGTGGCTCATTCGTCCTCACCCCAAGGGCGGGATAGATCTTATCCGCGATCTGAAGACGAACCTTGGGATTGCGCTTTAGGGCCTCAAGCCATTTTCGCCCGGGCGCTGCATCGACAAAGAGTCGGCCTTCGATCAAAGTCACTCTCAGCCAGACGGAATAGGGGGCATCGCCTCGGGTCTCGAGTCTTAATAGGGTTGCGGTTTGTGCAAAAGCGAAGCTCTCTGTGATCTCCTCACAGCCTGTTAAAGCGCCGCCGGGTAGTGGGTTAAGACCCGCGCAGGCACCCAACCCAAGGGTCAATGCAAGGGTTAGGGCAGCCTGGCAGAATCGTCGTAGAGGCGAAGGTGAGCGGGTTGTTTCTCTGGAGCGCATCAATGTGAAGGTTTGGTGTTTAAACCCAGATTTTGCGCCTCAATCGACTAAGTTAGAAGATCTTGCTTAAAAGAAATTTTTCCTAAAGAAAGGTTTCCCAAAAAAAGGTTTTTTACAGGAGAATACTTTTGTGTGAAGGTTCTCGTTTGAAAGTCTTTTAGAGAGAGACCTCTCAAAAACGATACAAAAACGATACAAAAACAATACAAAAACGACACGAAAAGACGCAAAAACGGAGGTCAGTTGTGTTGAACCAATTTTTGAGGTGCGGCCTCGGAAGACTGCTCAACGTTGGTGTCCTGGTTGTGTTGTGTTTGCCTTTGTCACTGGCGGCGGAGCAGAGGAGTACTTTGCTCGAGGCAGCTCGTACGGTGATAGCCTCTGCAGGTTATCCAGCGCTGATCACCCTCGATGAACAAGGTCAGCCCCGGGCGCGCACGGTCGATGCGTTTGAGCCGGATGACGACTTTGTGGTCTGGGTAGCGACACGCCCGGTGACCCGAAAGGTAAAGCAGATTAAGCAGCACCGCGCCGTGACGTTGTATTACTTCAGTGCGGAGCTTTCGAGCTATGTGACCCTGATGGGGGATGCATCGCTCGTCTCCGATACTGTCACCAAGCGCGCGATGCGCCGAGTGCAAGATCATGAAAAGCTTTATCCTCGCTTTCCTGATGACTATGTTCTGATCAAGGTGGTGCCGAAACGGCTTGAGGGCGTCTTGCCCGGTTTTCGAGGGGACGAAAACACCTGGGAACCGATTGGCGTTAACTTCCCTTAATGCGAGCACGTTGAGACGCAAGCTGAAACCTAAAGCAAAGCCTAGAGTTCAAGACCCCTGAACTGGGGCCCCCAGAGGAACTTTGCCTCAAATGGTTTGTTTCAAAGGAGCCGGATTAAAGCAGCTAGTGCAAAGCAATTAGTAAAAAGCAATTAGTAAAAAACAATTCGTACAAAACGCGTCCTTCAAGGAACTGTCATGAATGACCGACGCCCTAGATTCGGATTCAAATCACCGCCTTGCTGCGCCGGTCGCAAAGCGCAAGGGGTGAGCATCGCGCGAGTCTGAATGATCGAATGCACAGCGGGCTCTCGAGAAGAGTCCTAGGGAGGGGAGACTCCCAAGAGTGGCGCTAGGACACCGGCTTGGGTCGAATTTCGATGACTTTGCCTTGGTCGCTGTCGGTGAGGAGATACAAAGCCCCATCGGGTCCTTCATGGATGGCTCTAATGCGCGCCTCAAACTCTCCAAACAAAGATTCGGAACTCGCAACCTCTGTTCCAGATAAGGCAATGCGTTTGACGTCTTGGTCCACCAGCGCGCTGATCATCAGGCTGCCTTGCCACTCTGGAAATAATCCGCCCTTGACAATCAAAAGGTGAGAGGGAGCAATGCTGGGTGTCCAAAAGTTGACAGGCGGGGTGATGCCCTCGGCTGAGGTCAGCGGAGTGATGCGCGCGCCTGAGTAGTTAATGCCAAACGATGTTGCTGGCCAGCCATAATTGTGGCCGGGCCGCACCCAATTGAGGTCGTCGCCGCCCTGGGGACCG
>CAJYBS010000125.1 GCA_913064795.1 uncultured Gammaproteobacteria bacterium | reverse complement strand
TGGTCTTTTGTAAGGCACCCGTGGCTGCAGCGCCGATGAAAAGTTCCCAAGCACGACGCCTAACGATTAAGAATAATTAAAGAGTCTCGAGCGTGCTCATGCCCTGTGCTACTTCAAATGGCTGCTAAGTTTGGAAGCCTTTTGGCCTCACTTATTGCAAACCCTTCGAGTCGATGGTCTCCACACTGAATTATTCGAGTTTGTCTGGCAGGGAAAATCTAGAAATGAAACTCTGAAGGACTGTTGTTCATTGTTGCAGCAATCTGTATCTTCAAGGCACAGGTAGTTTTGATATCACCTTTAAGGAGGGCGTATGAACGCCGGAACTAAAAGCCTCAATTTTGATCCTGATGCGCTGGCGAAAAAGTACAAGCTTGAACGAGATAAAAGAGTCAGGCCCGATGGCAATGATCAGTACCGAGAAGTCGTTGGAGAGTTTGCCTACTTTGTAGAGGACCCTTACCTTAAAGAAGAAATTGAGAGAGATCCCCTTGAAGACGAGGTCGAGGTAGTGATCATAGGTGGCGGTTTTGGGGGCATGCTAGCGGCGGCGAGGTTGCGAGAGGCTGGTATCAATGATTTTCGGTTGATAGAGAAAGGGGGTGATTTCGGCGGCACTTGGTATTGGAATCGCTACCCAGGCGCCTCATGTGACATCGAGTCCTACGTATATTTTCCCTTGCTGGAAAAAACCGGATTCGTCCCAAAGATGAAATACACCAACGCGCCAGAGACGTTGGAGTACTGTCATCGGATTGCTGAAAAGTATCAGCTCTATGAAAACGCCTTGTTGCAGACCGAAGTTGCCTCCACGGATTGGGATGAGACGCTGGGACGATGGATCGTGTCGACCAATCGACAGGACGCGATCAAGGCGCGATACGTTGTGCATTCAAATGGGCCTCTTAATCGCCCCAAGCTTCCAGCGATTGAGGGAATCAACGATTTTAAAGGACACACGTTTCATACCAGTCGTTGGGATTATGGCTATACCGGCGGCGACTCAAATGGAGGCTTGACCCACTTAGCCGATAAGCGGGTTGCGGTGATCGGCACAGGGGCGACAGCGGTGCAATGTGTTCCGCATTTGGGAGCAGCAGCAAAGGCACTTTATGTTTTTCAAAGAACGCCCTCATCGATTGATGTCAGAAATAATCAGCCGACGGACCCGGATTGGATGAGTAGTCAACCAACGGGGTGGCAAGATAATCGTCGAAAGAACTTTGAGTCGATTATGACTGGAGCGGTTGTCAGCGAAGATCTGGTGGCCGATGGCTGGACTGAGGCTTTCAGGCTGTTATTTGGATCTGTTCGGGACAAAGCGCCCTCGAAAGCCAAGATTGCAGGCTGGGCAGCGATGGGACTCTTAAACCCCGACTTTTACCGGTTGGGCATCAAGCAGTACCTGACCAATAAGGTCACAGAGCACATGGACTTAGCAAAGGCGCTTGAGCTCGCTGATTATGAGAAGATGGAAAAAGTCCGCGCCCGAGCCGACGCGCTAGTAGAAGATGAAACGACGGCAGAGGCCTTAAAACCCTATTATCGACAGTTTTGTAAACGGCCGTGTTTTCATGATGAGTATCTGCCAACGTTCAATCGCGATAACGTGACCCTCGTCAATACGGATGGCCGAGGTATTGATCAAATTACCCCTCGAGGCATCGTTTTTGATGGCACTGAATACGAAGTTGACTGCATTATTTTTGCAACGGGCTTTGAAGTAGGAACGGATTACGCCCGGCGAGCGGGCTATCAGATCTATGGTCGTGGTGGGCAGTCGATTTCTGAAAAGTGGTCAAATGGCCTTTCTACCTTCCACGGGATGCATTCTCGAGGGTTTCCCAATGCCTTCTTTTTTGGTCCAGCTCAGTCGGCATTTACTGCGACCTACACTTATTCCCTCGATGAGCAGAGTATCCATTTGGCTCATATCTTGACCAATGCTAAAAAGCGAGGAGCGACTTTGATCGAAGCGAGCGAAGTGGCCGAAAAGCAATGGGTCGAAACCATCATAGAAAAATCTCGGTTGACCGCGGATTTTCAATCTCAATGCACACCCGGCTATTACAATAATGAGGGTCACGTCAATGTGAAACCTCAAAACAGCACCTATGGCGGCGGTCCGATTGAGTTCTTTGCGTTAATGAAAAAGTGGCGGTCGAATAACAAGCTTGAAGGCTTAGAACTTAGCCAAGCTTAAACGGAAGAAGCGTCACTGTAGGACACTGCCCTCGGCCATGAAGGACGGAGGGCCTGGATCCGTTCATCCCAGGCTGAGAAGGTGGGTCTAGCTGCCTGGTATGACCTGTCTGCCATAGAGGCGGCTCAGTCGTAGATCGTGTAAAAGGTGTTAAAAGCGCCTTCACAAAAGTCCCCTGGATCATTAAAGCGACGATCTTCATTCAGATCTGAAATGGCATCGTGTTGTTCAGCGCTCAGGGTGATGCGGGTCGCCGCTAGGTTTTCTCTCATTCTTTGGGGTTGAGTACTTTTTACGACCACCGAGGTTTGTCTTTGAAGCGCCCAAGCCAATAGCACCTGGGCGGGGGAACAGTCTAAAGATTCTGAGATGGTTTCGATAACAGTATGCTGAAGCAGCGATTCCGTGTTTTGCGCCATATCAAGCTCGACGTAAGACAAAGCGCCCAAGGGCGAAAAAGCGGTCACTGCCAGCCCGTATTGTTTTGCAGTACGAATGAGGCGCTCTTGGGTCAGTCTTGGGTGGGACTCGATCTGGAGGACCTCGGGCGGCTGTTCACAATTGTTCATTAGATCGTGCAAAAGGCTGCTCGAGTAATTGCAGATGCCGATGTGCCGGGTTCGCTGATCGCGCTTGAGGTGCTCCATTGCCTTCCAGGTTTCAGAGAGTGGCACTTTCGCTGGCAACATCCTTGGACTGTCCGAATGGGGGTCATGAACCCATTCGGGCGGATAGCGGTCTTCAAAGGGTACGAATTCCAATGCGATCGGAAAGTGGATTAAGTAGAGATCAAGGTAATCGAGCTGGAGGTCGGTCAGGGTTCGAGATAGGGCCAAAGGAACGTGTTCCGGGGAATGATAGGTGTTCCATAGCTTTGAGGTAATCCAGAGATCGTCTCGGGTGCAAAGACCTGCGTCAATGGCGCGTCTGAGACCTCGGCCGACTTCAACTTCATTGCCGTAATCACAGGCGGAATCAAAATGACGATAGCCGGCTTTTACGGCTTCAAAGACGGTGCTCTCGCATTCTGACGGGCTAATTTTCCAAAGCCCAAAACCGACTGTGGGCATGCGTTCGATTGAATATGGCATATGAGTGCGGTTCCTATGGATTGATTTTTTGCATATAGCGCAGGATTGTAACAATGCATCGCCGTGCATCGGGTACTTTATTTGATTCTGAGATTAGAGGGTCGATCAATTATCCGGTAGCAACGTGGGTTGTCGTGTCACTTCAGGCAATGTCGCGATGATGAAAAAAAGCCTAGACCCTGTGATAAACCCTGTCCCCGTCATCCGTAAATCATCCGGGCGCCCTTCAACTGTCAGTCAACTCAATCTGAGCCTTTAAATTGAAGCTTAGCTGCGATCACCGGAGAAGATCGTCAAGTCGATGGTGAGAGTGATGGGTATTGACTGATTTGAGCTGTTCGCTCTGGATCGTCGACGCCGGGCGCATTACTTTCTGAGCGCTGATTGGGTGGCGGTTGACACCGGAGCGCTGAGCAAACCCTCGAGTGAGTCGATAAGGGTTTGAATAAAGATTTCAGTCGATTTTCCACGAAACGCCCCCGGCATTTGGGCGTGGCTCGACATGGCGGTCGAGGTGAGTTTTAGCGCATGCTGAATTCTGATATCAAAGAGCTGCTCATCGAGATGGGGTATTGCGGCTTTGAGTAATCCGAGCAGCGCGTCTCTGCTGTGGCCCATGCGCTGGCGAAAAAATTTTTTCCTCGATGACTCGTTCATATAAGCCATTTCATGCGAAAAAGCTTTGATGTAGTTTCGAAAACTGGGTGATGCCTTAGCAAGACGAAAGGGGGGCATGACCATGATTTCGCAGATTTGTCTGAGGCTTAGCGAGGCTGATGTTTGCGTTAATTTTTCGATCTGAAGCTTGCGAGCTTCATCGATTTCCCGCGCGCGATCGATTCGAACGGCGGTTAAAAGACCACTGAGATTCTTGAAGTGGTACTGCAGCGCTGATTCATTTTTCTGTTTGGCTGCAGTCAGAATTTCCCGGATCGAAATATTCTCCAGCCCTTTTTGAGCCGCAATGTGCTCGACGCTTCGCATCAGTGCTTGCTGAGTGTCGTAGCTTCGGGGGTTTCTAGCAGGCGCGTCAGGTACTGTGGAGTTCATTAGAAAATTGTAGCGTAACTGATTTAAGAAGGCATCTGATCATTTTAGGATTGAGTTGACGTCCATGACATCGGGGTCATCTAAGGGGTGCAAAGGGTGTTGCAGCCTGCTGGTTGCAATTATCGATGCGATCGGAGATGGTTAAAAAAAATACGGAAAACGCGCCTACCATGGAGATCATAGAGCAACCCGGAGCCTGCGGTGCCCTGATAACAGGAATTGATCTGACCCAGGTTTTGTCTCCAGCAACCCAATCTGAACTTCGAGCGCACTGGCTCAATTATCAAGTTGTTGGGTTTCCTGATCAAAAGTTGAGCTTGGAGGATCTTGAACGGTTTGCCCTAACCCTGGGAGATTATGGGGAGGACCCATTCTTTGAAAGTCTTCCTGATCATCCGCATATTGCAGAGGTTCGGCGCGCAGCTGATGAAACCACACCGCTTTTTGCCGAGAGCTGGCATTCCGATTGGAGTTTCCTCAAAACACCCCCAACCGGGACCTTGTTGTTTGGTCGGATCATTCCGCCTATCGGTGGTGATACGTTATTCGCAAACCAGTACGCGGCCTGGGATGCCCTGGAACCCAGCTTCAAGGCGGAGCTCGAAGGCCTGGAAGGAGTCCATTCAGCGGCTCGAGGTTACGCACCAGATGGTCTGTATGGGGAGGCCGATAAAGGTCGATCTATGGCGATTCGCTATTCTTCTGAGGCTTATAAAACCCAGCGTCATCCGATTGCAAAAGTCCATCCCGAAACGGGGCGGACGGCTCTGTTTGTGAACCCAGGTTACACCTTGGGTATCGAGGGTTTGAGTGATGAAGAGGCTTGGCCGATTTTACTTCGATTGTTCAAGCATCAGACGCAACAAGCGTTCATTTATCGACACCAGTGGTCAGACGACATGCTGGTGGTCTGGGATAATCGATGTGTGTTGCATGCGGCAACCGGGGAGTACGACGGGCATGACCGTTCCTTAGCGCGGATCACAGTGACCCGAGTGCCCGGCCCAGCACAAGCGCAGGCTCAATAGGGGCGAGAGCCGCTGACCGTCACCCGGCGTAGCCTTCGCTGATGGGGGTAGTAGTCGCTCGCAGCGTAATGCTGTACCGCGCGGTTGTCCCAGAACGCGATGTCTCCCTTGGACCATTGAAACCGGCATTGATACTCGGGTCGGCCATGCTGCTTGAGCAATTCTGCGACTAAAGCTTTTGAAGCCTCAGAACCCAGGGCTTCTCCAGTGGTGTGGTCAAACAGGGAGTCGTGGCGCAAGAATCCGCCATGAATATACAGAGCGAGCTTTCCGGTCTCGGGATGTTGTCTTGCTAAGGGGTGGGCAACGCCGAAAGGGATCTGCGCCTTCATCTCATTGGCGAGCGACTCAGGGACCTGAACGCCCCCGCGGTTTAAAAAGACACGATAATCATTGACCCCCGATAGGGTACTGATTTGGCTTTTGATGTTTTCCGGTAGGCCTAAAAAGGCAGCGTGGCTATCAGAAAACAAAGTGTCCCCACCAAAGGGTGGACATTCGGTGCACTGCGCAATTGAACCCAGAGATGGAGATTCCATCCATGTGACGTCAGTATGCCAACCATTCTCGTTGCCGGGACTCAGCTCGTCGTGAATGATCTCTAGAATAAACGGGTTGGCTCCCGGCTTGCCAAAAGGGAAGGCATCGAGGTCCCCGAACTGCCTGGCAAATTCAACTTGCTGGTCCTCGGCAAGGTGCTGGTCTCTAAAAAATCTGACTTTTTGCTCGAGCAGTCCACTGCGCCAA
>CAJYBS010000124.1 GCA_913064795.1 uncultured Gammaproteobacteria bacterium | reverse complement strand
TGATCCCATAAGCCTAACACGGCCCAAAATAACCGACCAAGACAACATCATTGGCCCCTCCCCTTTAGAGAGCAGGGCAACTGTGCGGAGCTATCGATAAGGCGAAGCGCTTGGCTCGTCCCACTTCGAGTTTAACCAGGAGCGTCTGGAATCCTGGACCGGAGGCTGGCTGGAAGACAGTTTCTCGCGAAATCATCAGCAAAGCGCAGGGTCGGGCGACATTTAGGTTGCATTCAAAAAATCATCACGCCATGCTCGCATTTCAAAAATAATAACAAAGGATGCCAAATGGCAATGACCGAGACGGACCCGCTAGAGACTCAATCCGTATTCAGCCCCGCGATGCGTCGTTATGCGCTGAGCGTATTGGTGGTCGTGTACACCTTTAATTTCATCGATCGTCAAATTCTCTCAATCTTGCTTGAGCCGATTAAGCAGGATCTCGGATTATCCGATACCGCACTGGGTATGCTCACCGGTTTTGCCTTCGCCCTTTTTTACGCCACCCTTGGCATCCCCATCGCGCGGCTGGCGGACCGTGGCAATCGGCGAAACCTCATTGCGATTGCCCTCACGGTTTGGAGCGCCATGACCGCTGTATCGGGCCTCGCTCAGAACTTTTGGCATTTGCTGATCGCCAGAATCGGCGTCGGCGTCGGCGAGGCTGGATGTTCTCCCCCCGCGCATTCAATGATTGCTGATTACTTCCCCTCTGAGAACAGAGCAACTGCCCTTGGTATCTACGCTCTGGGCATTCCTTTCGGCATTTTGTTTGGCTTCATCGCAGGCGGCTGGCTCAACGAATTTTTCGGGTGGCGGGTCGCCTTCTTTGTTGTGGGCGTGCCTGGCCTGTTGCTGGCGATACTGGTCCGCTTTAGTCTGCGCGAGCCCCCCCGCGGCATGGCGGAGGGCCGAACCGCAGCAGAGGCGCAGCCCGGTGTGCTCGAGACGTTCCGATTCTTATGGACCAAAAAATCTTTTCGCCACATGGCCATCGGCGGAGGGCTGACTGCGTTTGTTGGCTACGGTATCGTGACCTGGGTTCCTTCTTTTTTGATCCGCTCCTACGGGATGGGCACCGGTGATGCCGGCACTTATCTTGGGCTAATTTTAGGGATCCCGGGCGGCATTGGCATCGTTTTAGGCGGCTATCTCGCTGATCGTTTTGGAGCACGCGATCAACGGTGGTATCTGTGGATTGTGACCGTTGCGCTACTGATCAGTGTCCCCATCAGCTTTGGCATTTACCTCAGCGATACAGCAACCGCGAGTCTATTGTTTTTGATCCTGCCGATCCTTTTGGGTAACTTTTATCAAGCCACGACATTCTCTCAAGCTCAGGGCCTCGTCCCGCTTAGAATGCGCGCAGTCGCGGCGGCCGTCCTATTGTTTATTCTCAATATCATTGGCCTAGGTGCTGGGCCTCAGATGGTGGGCATCGTCTCTGATCTATTGCAGCCAACCTACGGGGATGAATCACTCCGCTACGCACTCTTGATTTTGGGGCTGGTGAACATTTGGGCGGCCTACCATTACTTTATCGCAGGCCGTTATTTGGCCCAAGACCTGGAAAAAGACAATTAAACCCTCAGCGCGGGAGGGCCAACGTTGCATCGAGTGAGGCAGGGTCTGATCTTTGCCCCGTCGTCATTTTGAAGTCATTTTATCCCACCGAATCGCCTGCTTTAGCGCAGGCTGAGCGCGCGAAGCTGGAGACAGATCACCAAAGTTGCTCAGTCAAGACGCCACTTTGCTGTTCAATGACCTCAAGGGCATCAAGTATGAGATCCTCTCTAAACCGTTGACCCACAATTTGAACGCCAGAGGGGCGATCCTCAATCAGGCCCGTTGGGACAAAACCAGCGGGCAGTCCCATATAGTTCATGCCATAACTGTAGATGGCCGAATCAAATAAATCCTTACAACCGTCAAAGCTTTCGTCATAGTCGTAATCATACGTGGGACGCATTAAAAAGGGTGTTAACACCAGGGGATAGTTAGAAAGGAACACATTCCAAGGCCTAATTATCCCGCTCCTTTGCCCTACACCCAGCATATAACCCTGGTAATCGACGGTCTCTGCCATTTCATAGTAGTAATCAAAAATATTCTGGATTGTTTGGCTGCCGTGTTCCCGGGCGATTGGATCAAGACCCTCTTTGATTTCAAGGATTGCGACACTGAACCAGGCTTTCGCCGCATCTTTGATGCTCGGGACCTCAACCTCTTCAACCTGATAGCCAGCGGCTTCGAGCGCTGCTGCGGCTCGATCAAGACTCTTAACGATTTCGGGGTGGATTGGATAGCCATGCGCTTGTTTCGTCATCGCCACACGGATGGGGGCTTCAGGCTCCGGGCCAAAAAAAGGAACCGGTGCCCACCAAGGGTCTCTCGGATCCGACTGTGACATCACCTGTGTGGCCAATCGAACATCCTTCACCTCGCGACAAATCGCGCCTTGAACAGACATCAGTTGAGATAAAAGCCCGCGCTCTGCCAAAGCCGATGGATTAAATGCTGGCACCCGGCCAAGACCCGGCTTGATCGTGGCACAACCGCAGCAAGAGGCTGGAAACCGAAGTGAACCCGCAATATCGTTACCATGATGAATCGGGCCAATTCCTGCTGCGCAGGCAGCGCCAGCACCCCCTGAAGATCCCCCTGGAGAGGCGCGATCATCCCAAGGGCTCTTGGTTCGCCCATGAAGCGGGTTATCCGTGGTGACGCGCATCGACAATTCTGGGGTATTCGTTTTGCCAATAATAATCGCCCCAGCATCGAGCAGATTTTGGACAATGGGAGAATGACCCGGCGCAGTATTGTCCGCCATGACGGTCATTCCGTTGGTCGTCGGCGTACCTTCATAGTCAACATTCACTTTAACCGTGACGGGAATCCCCTCTAAACTGCGCTGGGGTTCCCCCCGGGCCAACCGCGAATCAGCCTGCCTGGCCGCGGCCATCGCTTGTTCCGAGTAATCGTAGACGATGGCATTAAGACTCGGGTTCGCGGAGTGCATCCGTTCGAGGACGGACTGAACCACGTCCTGAACCGAGAACAGTTTTCCTGAAAGACCCTTGCGCAGAGCCACCGCGCTGTATTGCCAAAGTGGACGACTCAAAGCTGTACTCCCGATCAGTGATGACCTTCAATCTAACAACTCAATCCCGGGAAGTGAATCGCCGCATTGTAAAGCGAGGCGTTGATCCCAGAGCGCCCTCCGCAACCCATCACTGACGGGTCAGCAATCAGGGTTTGTCTGAGGAAGGGCCCAATCAGCGTTCGATGCTTAACCCTAATCATAGGGGGTGATCGACCACCTCTGGGGCGCTGTAATCTAGACGTCTTTCAGTTACATTCAAACAACAGGCATCGTTTGGAACATTCCTGATCAGGCGAGGGTAAGCAAATGGTCTACCAACACATTTCGGTCCAACCGTTAACACCCACAATCGGCGCAGTGGTCAGCGGTATCGACTTGGGCGCACCGAGCGCTGAAGCCTTTGCAGAAATCAAACGCGCTTGGCTTGAGCACCTTGTCTTATTTTTCTGTGACCAAACGATCAATCCAGAACAGCATTTGAAGCTGGGCCAGATGCTAGGAGAACTCCATATTCATCCAGCGGCACCGTATCGAGATGATAACCCAGCACTGATGGCCATTTATGCGGGACCCGATTCTCATCGCAACAACGGCGATACCTGGCACAGCGATGTGTCTGCTGACGAAGAACCACCTATGGCCAGCATTCTATATCTGCAGACCGCGCCAGAGGTTGGAGGCGACACCCTTTGGGCCAATATGTATGCCGCTTATGAGGCGCTGTCCAGCCCAATCAAAGCTTTACTGGGTTCCTTGTCGGCTAAGCATTCTGCCAATTACACCGGATATTATGGTGATCATGAGCCCCAGCGAAAAAACCCCAGCGCAGAGCACCCCGTGATTCGGACGCATCCAGAGACCGGAAGAAAAGCACTGTTTGTGAACCAAGGGTTCACTCGAAGGATCATTGGCCTATCTGATCATGAAAGCCAATCCTTGCTTGATATGCTATTTGATCATATCAAGCACCCGCAATTTCATTGCCGATTTCAGTGGCAAGAGAATACCGTCGCACTTTGGGACAATCGATGCACGCAGCACTTGGCGGTGTGGGATTATTTCCCTGAGGTTCGGAGTGGGACCCGGGTCACAGTGAAGGGAGACCGGCCTTTTTGAGATGATCTCTTTAAAAAAGTCTTTTTGCACGCGAAACGCTACCAGGCTGCTATTGTGTCACCGTTCCTGGGATTAACCCTTCCAAGTCGCCCTTAACCGCCTTGTGGGCGGTGCTTTATACGCACCTTGCATTCTGGCCATGCTGTGGTTTGAACGCATTCCCCGCTGAGGTTCACTGATCCGTAAGGACAAAGGCTTCGACGACGGATTGATAATCAGCGACTGCTTTTTGATAGCGTTCGATATGAATGGCTTCATTGTTTCCATGAACCCCACTGGCTTCGCCGTCACGATACAGCATCGGAGAAAACCCATAACTTTCTATCCCCAAGTCACGAGTGAAATGACTATCCGTAAAGCCGGACGCAACAGAGAAGGTGAATCTTGCGCTGGGATAAAGGTTGCCCAAAGTCCTTTCAATGGAGCGAACAAGGGCTGATTCAGCATCCGAGATGGCGGGCGAAAACGCCATAATCAGCTCCACATCGATTTGGGCACCGCCTAGTCGTTCTTTAAAATCTTTAACAAACGCTTCTGCAGGGCGATCTGGCAACATGCGACAGTCAACTTCTGCTTCGGCAATCGGCGGCACAACATTAATCTTCTCAGAACCCTTGAGCATCGTTATCGAACAGGTATCTCTGAGTAAGGCATGAAGCGCTGGATGGTTTTCGTGCAGTTCTTGAATAAAGTCGGGCCGCTTAACCGCCGAGGCTAAATCCATAAAGTCTTGCCCTTCCTGTCCATCAATACCCGCGCCAAGGCCTTTAAAGTATCGATCCACCGCGGGAATGACCCGAATGGGAAAAGGCTGATTATTTAAATCAACCAAGGCAGTAATGAGCGTGGTGACAGCCGCCGTCGGCCGTGGGTAGGACCCATGACCCGGCATACCTTCAGCGCTGAGCCGAAACCATACTGGTACCTTCTGGGTCACCTCAATGGCAAAAACTTTTTCTCCCGCCCGCAGAGACCCGCTGCCCCCTTCGTTTAGAACAAAACCAATACCCTCAAAGGCGCTTGGGCGATTTTTGATCACCCAGTCAACGCCATAAAACCCACCCGCTTCTTCATCGGCAGTCGCCATAAAGACCACATCTCGCTGAAGCGGTAACTCGGATTGAGCCAGCGCCAAAAATGCTAAGAACTGGGCGATCCCCGTCCCCTTCATGTCAATCACGCCCCGTCCGATGAGATAACCTGCCTCAACCTGCGCCTCAAGAGGAGGCGTCGTCCAAAATCGCTCGTCTGCGGGTACGACATCAGTGTGTTGCAAGAGCATGAGTCCAGGCTGCTCGCCACCCTCAAGTCGCGCCCAGATATTGGACCTACCAGGCGCCGATTCACCGACTTCATAGTCTATGCCTGCGGCCTCTAAATAGCGGGCGTAAAAGGCCACCGCATTCGCTTCATTGCCAGGCGGATTGACCGTATCGACCGCAACATACTCAGACAACAGCGCTATTGGATCCAGAGCTTTATCCGCAGATGCCATCTGCGAGGATAGGGCTACAGCAACCGAGAGCGCCGGGGTAAGACAAAGCAGATACCATGCGCGCTGAATCATAATTGAGTCTCCATAAGAACAGTCCCGGTTCATGACCAATGCCTCATCATAGCTCGAAAATGAAACATAGATCAGTAACACCAACTCGGTGTCGTTTTAATTTGATCTAAAAAACAGCCCGAAAGCTCTTCGCAAAACACTAAGCAGCGTGCCCCCCCACTCCTTTTTTCATGCCGAGTCGATGACCGGGGAGCCTATCGATACAGAGCTTTAAGGAGGGTCATACCAGAACGAATCGCTTCTACAGCACATCCAGCCAGGCAAGTCTTGATTTTACTGACCACCGCTGCTTCATCACTGATCCACTGGAGCTTCGCGGCTGCCCTGGGAAGCGCTGCAGAACACTCAATACCTAGCGCCACAACCTGATCACATTGCTCGCGCGCTGATGCTCACA
>CAJYBS010000123.1 GCA_913064795.1 uncultured Gammaproteobacteria bacterium | reverse complement strand
TGTCCAGCTCAGAACCGAGCATCCGCAACGGGTCAATGTCCGCCTCCGACCAGCCAATGATTCTCTGGCTAAAATCCAGGTTCAGTTTTGAGGGTCGAAAGCTCTTCGACGGCGTTTTTATTGAACAGAAAAATGCTGATTATCTGAAGGCGGAGCTTGCGAGTGAGCTGAATCTGATCATCGAGGAATCAAATCTTTATGACGCAGAACGCATCGCCGGCGCGCCCCTATCCTTAGAAACCCAAACGCTTCTATCCCAGGTGGACCCGGGAGGCTCCCAGCTGCCGCTGAATCGTTGTCTTTTGGAAGATTTGCTGTGGTCTCAAATTCGTCGCAAAAGCGATGGGCAAGGACTGCCATCAGAGCAGGATACAACGATCGTTAATTTGTTACTGGATGATGATGTTGGTCCTGGGTTTATTCAGGAATGCCGAAACCTCATTGTGTTTTCTGCGGTGTATGAGGCACTGTTGGGTGATTTGGTGTCAATTGCACGAGAGGCCCAAGACTCAAGAACGCTGGCCGAGGGGACCATCGAGCGACTGTTGTCGTCTGCTGCTGAGCAAGTCTCCATCTTGCCGCTGTTTGCTGAAGCGTCCCCGGAAGGGATCCGCCGAGACTTTGCGACCTGGAGCGAACGACTCGGCCAGTATAGCCAGGCCAATACGTTTCTGAAGTCGGTGGAAGAGTGGATGCGAGGCATTCACAAGGATAAATCTGACACGCTGTTTGTTGTGATCAGCCATATTTTCGAGCGGATTTTGCCTGGCTACCATGAGGCAAAGCGGCTGGGTAAACCTTTTGCGGGTCGGCTCGAGCCCGTCCGCATCGGTCGTCGTAAAGATTTTTGGAATCGATTGACGATCGCTTATCGAGACTTGCTCTTTAACGAGATATTAACCCGGGAAAAGCGTTCTAAGAAAACCACCTTCGAAGCGATCAGAGATGAATTTATCGCAGAGTTCGAAGAAACCAACGCTAACCTCATGTCTGCCAATCCAGTCGCTTTTCCAACCTTTCGGCCATCGATAGAATCAGCCCTCAAAAACGGCATTCGTCCCCATGGATTGATTACGGGAGTTGGCCATTTTAAAGGTGATCAGGGTACCTATCGTGCTGGATTCGTTATTTCTAACGTGGCCTTTCAAGCTGGTAGCATCGATAACTCTGATTGTGTCAGGTTTTGTAAGTTACTGGTCGATTGTGCAACCCAGCGTCTGCCCGTGGTGTGTTTCATTTCCAGTGGTGGTATGCAGACGAAGGAGGGTGCAGCCGCCTTGTTTACGATGGCCGTGGTGAACGACAGGATTACCCGGTTCGTCAGAGACAATGATTTACCAATTATCATGTTTGGTTATGGCGATTGTACGGGTGGTGCCCAGGCCAGTTTTGTGACCCATCCACTGGTTCAGACCTATTATTTTTCTGGGGCCAGCATGCCCTTTGCCGGTCAGACCGTCGTTGAGAGAAATCTGCCCTACACGTGCCTGCTGAGCAATTACTTGTCGTTGACGCCGGGATCGATGCAGGGGTTGGTTAAGCATCCGTTTGCCGAGGAATTAGACCGGACCCTCCGAGGGGTTGACCCCGCGCTGCCGGTACCCGCAGAAACTGTGGTCGAGGTCGTCGATCGCGTCATGGCGGGACGCCTTAAGGGATCAGAGCCCGAGAGTACGGTTGCCGTTGCAGGGGAGGTGATGGCTCGACCGGTGCATAAAGTCCTAATACATGCGCGTGGTTGTACAGCAGTAAAGCTGGTGCGAAAGGCGCTGCAAGAAGATCTCCATGTGGTTCTCGTTCAGAGCGATCCTGATCTGAATTCTGTGCCTGCGGATATGGTGCGCGGCGCAGGCGAGCAGGGGACTTTGGTGCCCATCGGCGGCAACACCTCGGATGAAAGTTATCTCAACGCACTGAGTATTTTGAATATCGCAGAGTCTCAAGGCGTTGATGCCCTCCACCCTGGAATCGGATTTTTGTCAGAGACACCCAACTTTGCGGCGCTGGTGCGTCAGAAAGGGATTAATTTTATTGGGCCCAGGGTCATGAGTATGGAGACCATGGGTAATAAGTCGAATGCGATCAGCACAACGATGAGCATTGATGTTCCGGTCGTTCCCGGGAGTCATGGCATTGTGGATTCCTCAGAACGTGCGCTTGAGATTGCTGAGCAAGTTGGATATCCGATTTTGCTCAAGGCGGTGCACGGTGGTGGCGGTAAAGGTATCGTCAAAGTAGAGCGTGCCGAGCAGCTCCATCAGCAATTTCACCAGGTGACCACTGAGGCAAAGAGCGCGTTCGGTAATGGTGATATCTATATCGAAAAATGCGTAACGTCATTAAGACATATCGAAGCGCAGATATTGAGAGACACCCTGGGCAATACTCGGGTGATCGGGCTGCGAGATTGTAGCGTTCAACGCAACAACCAGAAACTGCTTGAAGAGTCTGGATCAACGTTGCTGTCAGAATCCTTGCGTGCGCATGTTTTTGCGTGTGCAGAGAAGATTGCCGAAGCCGTCGACTACGTTGGTGCCGGTACAGTGGAGTTTATCTACGACGTGCCCAACGACGCGATTTATTTCATGGAGATGAATACCCGACTGCAGGTTGAACACCCTGTGACTGAGGCCGTCACCGGTGTCGATATTGTTCAGCAACAGTTTCATATTGCCTCCGGCGGCTCGATCGAAGCGTTGAACCCTAAGGAATCAGGTTATGCGCTGGAAGTGCGGGTCAATGCAGAGCGGGCGGCAATCGATGCCGAGGGGGCGGTAACTTTTCTGCCAACTCCCGGAAAGATAACGCGCTGCGACCTTCCAGAACGATCTGATATCGAGCTGATTTCAATGGCAGGCGAGGACAAGGTGGTGTCCCCTTTCTACGATAGTCTCATCGTCCAAATCATCGTCCGCGGCGACGATCGGGCTGATACGGTTGCTCGAATGTCTAGCTACCTTGACTCAGTCGTCATAGAAGGCGTCAGCACAAATATTCGATTGGTGCAGCGAATTCTGAAGGATTCGGTATTTTTAGAGGGCGATTACGATACGACCTATTTACCGAAATTTCTCGCTAGAACTGATGTGCCCGGTCTGGTGAGCGAAATCGAGGCTGCTGCGGGTAACGCCCTCGAGGCTCTGGATTTAGATTCACTGCGAATTCAGGACAGCTCGGAACTGCGAGTTTTGGCGCCATCCACGGGCGTTTTTTATCGAACGCCGTCACCCTCTGAGCCCGAATACGTGAATGTTGGAGATCAAGTGGGCGTAGATGACGTGCTCTGTGTGCTGGAGGCCATGAAGATGTTCTCGCCGTTTCGGTTGGCTGCATGCTCTGGCGCGGGTGGGGAGCTCTATCCCTCACAAGACCGTTATCAAGTTAAGCGCATTAATGTCGCCAACGGTCAGCAGGTCAATGAGGGTGATCTCTTGTTCGTGATTGAGCCGGTGGCGCGCCAGTCGAGCGATCATGAAGGCACTTAAGGCTGACGCCGGTCATGGCAAAGGTCACCGGTTATGATTGAGAATTTAGAGACGCTCCTTGCGCTTTCTCGGTCTGGGACGATGATCGAAGCCAGCACCGAGCTGCGAATTTCTCAATCCGCGGTCAGCAAGCGCATTGCCGCTCTGGAAAAACATTACGACCGAAAACTGATCCAGAAGAAAGGGCGTCGGGTTGAGTTAACCCGCCATGGCCAAAAGCTCGTTGATAAAATTTCTCCCGTGCTTTCTGAATTGCGCGACCTTTTCCTCGAAGACTCGGCAGCCTCCAGGGGAGAGCTTTTAATCGGGGTATCCGACGCTATTTTGTCCTCCTGGGGCGCTCAAGCGTTTTTTGATATCAAGCGAGAAATGCCTGAAGTGCAATTCACTTTTCATGCTCACAGAACCTCTGTCGTCCTTGACCGGATTCGTTCGGGTGAATTTATGCTGGGGGTGTGCACGGGTCTTGATTCAATTGATACGGACCTTCAATCAGAAATACTGATGTATGAACCCATGGTGATCATTCCCTCGGCACTCAAGAAAATCACTTGGAAGAAAGGGCAGGATCTTGATGTGATCAGCATTGAGGATCATTCCGGTGCTTGGCGATCGTTTGGTGATGAAGTCACCAAACTTGGAATTCACAGAGAGGTCGCTATGGAATCTTTCTTTAGCGTGGCCCAGCTGGCGATAGCGGGCTTTGGACATGCTCTGGTTCCGATCGGGGTTGCCCGTACGCTGGGCGTTTCCGAGCAGAATTTCTTGAATCTAGGTGATCACGGGCTTAACCGGCCTGTGCGGTTTGTGGCGCGAAAATCGACCTATTCTTTGCCGGTGGTCATGAACTTTTTTAATGCCCTTCAGGGATATCTCAAAACTTGAGATTAGGGCTTTTTGTCAAGATCGACCAATGAAAACTGATCCTTACCGGACGCGTTAGCAGGCGGATTTTGCGTTTCGTCCTCAAGGGATAGACTGCTTTCTCTCTCTTGGTTCATGGCGCTTTCTATCTCAGAATCAGTGAGCACGCCATCCTCATCGGCATCGACTTGCTTGCGAGCCTCTGGGTTTTCGTCGAGGGTGATTTTGAGCCGTAAATTGTTTCTCGAGTCGGCATTTTTCAGGGCTTCCTCGAGACTGATTTTTCCGTCTTTGTAGAGTTTGTAGAGTGCTCTGTCGAAGGTTTGCATACCCTGCTCCTCTGACTTCTCCATAAGCTCCTTTAAGTCAGTGACCGCGCCTTTGGCGATTAGATCTGCGGCTCTTGGTGTGCCAACTAAAATCTCAATGGCGGCCGCACGTTTGCCATCAACTGTCGGAATCAGGCGCTGGGAAACGATGCCGCGCATGTTAAGGCTCAGATCTTGAAGCAATTGAGGGTGCCGCTCCTCTGGGAAAAAATTGATGATTCGGTCCATCGCCTGGTTTGCGCTGTTGGCGTGGAGCGTGGAAAGGCAAAGATGTCCGGTCTCAGCGAAAGCAAGCGCGTGTTCCATGGTTTCTCGATGGCGAATTTCGCCGATCAAAATCACGTCAGGCGCCTGACGGAGTGTGTTGGCTAGCGCATGCTCGAACGAATCGGTATCCGCGCCGACTTCCCGCTGGTTCACGATGCAACCTTTATGGTTGTGGGTGAATTCGACAGGGTCCTCAATGGTAATAATGTGGCCCTCTGTATTTTCGTTGCGATAATCAATCAATGCCGCCAGGGAAGTTGACTTGCCTGAACCTGTACCGCCGACAAACAACACCAAGCCGCGCTTTTGCATGATGAGCTGCATCAGCACCGGCGGTAGCCCTAGGTCTTTATAATTCGGTAAGTCGGTGCCTAATCGGCGAATGACCATTGAAACTTGATTCCGCTGCCGAAAAATATTCACTCGATAGCGGCCGAATCCGGAGCGTGAAATCGCAAGGTTCATCTCTGGTGACTCTCTAAATTGCTCTCGCTGTTCGTCGTTCATGACGGAGTTGGCAATTTCTTCGATGTCACCGGGTTTCATGGTTTCATCGGACAACGGGGTTAATTTGCCAAATATTTTGGCGCTGGGAGGCGCTCCTGTAGAGTAATAAAGATCTGATCCTTCTTTTTCAGAAAGCATTTGAAGTGCATCTTCGAAGCTCAACTGAGGCATAAAAAACTCCATGGCCCTGGTGCTGAGGGCGCTCGTTTTGAGGAATTTATGGGTATACCATAGATCGCCCGTCATGACTAAGCAACGATAGTCGGTTGGTCTCAGCTGCCTCGGTACGGCCAAGGACCTGGGGCCGAACGTTAAAACTGCTGGCAATCGCGATGGCTTCATCGGCGAGGTGGGCAGGAAGATAAACTTCCATGCGATGTCCCATATTGAAAACTTGATGCATTTCCCGAGGCTCTGTGCCTGAGGCGCGCTGAATTGCATCGAAAATCGGGGGTACGGGAAACAACTGGTCTTTGACGAAGTGAACGCCATGCCCGAACTTTAGGCATTTCGTTTGCGCGCCGCCTGAGCAATGAATAATGCCAGAGAGGGATGATCCCATCTCTTTAATGAGCTGCTTGATCACTGGCGCGTAGGTGCGCGTTGGGCTCAGAAGTCCTTCACCAACGGTCATTGAATCCATACCGGGCAGCGGGTCGCTCAATCGGTAGGGTCCGCAGTAGGCGAGATCGCTCGGGGTTGCTGGATCAAAAGTCTCCGGGTAGCGCTCCCCAGCGTAAGGGCGTAAGAGG
>CAJYBS010000122.1 GCA_913064795.1 uncultured Gammaproteobacteria bacterium | reverse complement strand
CATCGCTTCCGCGAGCGCTTCGCGCTGCTTCCAGTCCGAAAAAACGTCGTCAAGTCCCGGTTTTGCCACGCCAATCTCCTTGTCCTGCCTAATCCGGGCGCCCAGCCCTAAAACTTTTTCGATGGATCATACTGCTTTGTTGGGGCAACGCTTTCTTAGCCTCGCGTTGAACCCGCGCTTTCATCACTTAAGCACCCGGGGTGGGTCATCCATCGCCGAGGCTCAGGATCGGCTACTGCCAAGGCTTTCGGCCACTGAAACCCAGGCATTAACCCGCCCCGGCGTTACTTTCTGCCATCAGTGAGCGTCTCCGCTGGTTTCAAATCATTCTGAGGCTAAGAAACCGGCACATTATGGAGTGCTAAACTCAGCTGTGCAATCAAAGTGCCTCGAAAATCGATGATTTATGCTCCTACTGAGCGAAGCGCCTGTGATTCGCGTACACTCTGCCGCGGACCAGACAACGACCCCACGAACCCAACAGAGCGCCCATGACTCCAGAAGCTACGCTACTGAATCTGACGATGAATGATGTTCCAGTCAATCCGGGCGACGTCAGACGTTGGAGCGGATTAACCGGCCCTGGCCTAGCCCTTGCGATCCATGAAGTCATCAAGCTCGCACCAAGGACTGTATTGGTTGTTGCTGAGTCACCTCAAAGTGCACGGCGATTACACAGCGAGCTCGCTTTCTTCTCTGGTGGCCAGTACCGCGTTGATGTTTTCCCAGATTACGAAACACTGATCTACGACGGATTTTCTCCCCATCAAGATATCCTCTCAGATCGCCTTACCCTGCTCGGCCAAGACTTTCACCAACAAACCGTCATTATTGTGCCCGCGACAACGCTGATGTTTCGGCTGCCGCCCCTCGCTTTTTTGATGGGGCACAATCTAAAACTGCAGACTGGTCAACGCTTAGATCTTGACCAACTCAGGAAGCAACTCCAGGCCAGTGCCTATCGAACGGTCGATGCCGTCATGGAGCACGGTGAAGTTTTGGTTCGCGGTGCCATGATTGATCTGTTCCCCATGGGCGCGAGCACCCCTTATCGAATCGAGCTCTTTGACGACGACATCGAATCGATTCGAAGCTTTGATCCAGAAACCCAACTTTCAACGGGTCGAGTCGAGGCGATCAGCACGCTTCCCGCTCGGGAATTTCCCCTCTCCGCAGAGGGCATCCGGGCCTTCCAGAATCGTTGGCATGAACAGTTCGGCGGCAACCCTCGGCAATGTCCAATCTATCAGGACGTTGCAATGGGATTGGCACCGGCCGGCATCGAATACTACCTGCCACTGTTTTTCGAGACGACAGCCACACTACTGGATTATCTCCCAGAAGACTTGTTGTTGGTGACCGAGCCCGTGACTGATGCGATAACCCAGCATTGGCAGACCGCGTCTACGCGTTACGAAAGCCTCCGCTTTGATCTTGAGCGGCCCATTTTGCCTCCGGCGGCTCTGCTCATGAGCGAGACCGAGCTGTTTACGAGACTCAAGCCCTACGCACGCATCGATATTGTCAAGGCCGATCGAGCGAGCGCTGTGCAATTTGCAACCGAGCGCATACCTGATCTCGCCATCGAAGATCGCGCCAATGATCCTTTTCACAAGCTAAGAGCACAACTTTCAGTCAGTGATCAACCCATCCTGATTTGCGCAGAATCATCCGGTCGAAGAGAACTGATCGATCAGCTGCTGCGGCGAGCGGGCATGGTTCCAAAAACCGTTGAATCCTGGTTAGAGTTTCTTGAAAGCGATGCACCCTTAAATCTAAGCATCGCGCCCCTCGATCGTTCTCTGCGACTGGTAAACGAAGACCGTCTCCTCATCAGCGAGCCCCAACTCTTTGGCGAGCGCGTGCTCCAAGCTCGGCGGCGCCAAAAGGAACGTGATCAGGCCGAAGAGCTCGTGGTCAGAAGCCTCACAGAGCTCGAACAAGGCGCCCCCGTTGTGCATCTCGACCATGGCATTGGGCGATACCAAGGCCTCGTCACCCTCGATATTGACGGCCAACCGAATGAATTTTTATCGCTCCTCTATCAGGATGAAGCCACGCTGTACGTGCCCGTATCCGACCTTCACCTGATCTCCAGGTATACCGGCGCCGAAGCCGAAACGGCACCCTGGCATCGTTTGGGCGGCGACGTCTGGCAAAAAGCGAAACGCAAGGCGGCGGAGCAGATCCGTGACGTGGCGGCCGAGTTACTGGAAATCTACGCCCGTCGAGAGGCCAGAGAAGGGTTTGCTTTTCCAGCGCCTAATGCTGATTTTGACCAATTCGCACGAGCCTTTCCTTTTGAGGAAACCGCGGACCAAGTGACTTCCATCGAATCTGTGATTGCTGATCTTTGCAGCCCAAAGCCAATGGACCGTCTCATCTGCGGTGACGTTGGCTTTGGCAAGACCGAGGTTGCGATGCGTGCAGCCTTTCTCGCGGTGCAAGGAAACAAACAGGTCGCCATACTCGTTCCGACCACGTTGCTGGCAGAGCAGCACCTGCAATCCTTTCGTGATCGATTTTCAGACTGGCCCGTCAACATCGAGAGCCTCTCTCGGTTTAAAACGAGAAAAGAGCAAGACGCCGTGCTTGCCTCTCTGGCACGAGGCAAAGTGGATATCATCATCGGGACCCATGCGCTGATTCAAGACCAGGTCCGGTTTGATGATCTGGGGCTTTTAATCATTGACGAGGAGCACCGGTTTGGTGTGCGCCAAAAGGAGCGCATCAAATCCTTGCGCGCCGATGTCGATGTCCTAGCCATGACCGCAACGCCGATCCCGCGCACCCTAAACCTCTCGATGACCGGACTGCGTGACCTTTCGTTGATCGCGACGCCACCCGCCAGACGTTTATCAATCAAAACTTTTATCCGAAAAAGACAGCTCGCTATTATTCAAGAGGCTGTGCAGCGCGAGCTGCAGCGCGGCGGTCAAGTCTATTATCTGCATAACGAGGTCAAGGATATTGAGCGCGTCGCGGATGAACTCAAAACCCTCATACCAGCGGCGCGGATTCTGATCGGACATGGCCAAATGCGCGAAAAAGAGCTCGAACAGGTCATGTCAGACTTCTATCATCAACGCGCGAACATTCTTGTCTGCACCACAATCATCGAGACGGGTATTGATATCCCCAACGCCAATACCATCATCATGGATCGAGCGGATAAGTTTGGCCTGGCGCAAATTCATCAATTGCGTGGTCGCGTCGGACGCTCTCATCATCAAGCCTACGCCTACCTCCTCACACCCGACGAGCGATCGATTACTCGAGATGCAGAGAAGCGCCTTGAGGCCATCGCTGAGGCAGAAGATCTCGGCGCCGGTTTCATTCTTGCGACCCACGATATGGAAATTCGAGGTGCAGGGGAACTGTTGGGTGAGTCCCAGACTGGCAACATGACAGCCATTGGCTTCGGTCTATACATGGACATGTTGGATCGGGCAGTGACTGCGTTTCAAGCTGGCAAACAAATTAACTTGGAGGCCCCGATGGAGGACAGCACCGAAATCAAGCTGCATCTCCCTGCTCTGATTCCTGACGACTATTTGCCCGACGTCCACATGCGCCTTGTGCTCTATAAACGCATCGCGAGCGCCAAAGACGAGGCGTCGCTTTCAAGCTTACAGGTGGAAATGATCGATCGGTTCGGTTTGTTACCCGAACCCGTTAAAAATCTATTTCGGGTCACTGAGCTCAAACTGAAAGCCGAGCACTTGGGCATCAGCCGAGTCGATTTTGGGCCGAGAGGCGGAAAAATCGAGTTTCTTCAAAACACCCGGGTTCCTGCAGAAACTGTCATTGCGCTCGTCCAAAAACAATCTCAACGGTACCGTTTTGCCTCTGCCAACCAACTGGCAATTGTGGCTACAATAGAGGATCGAGAAAAACGGTTTAAACACATTGAAGACTTACTCGAACATTTCACACAGGCTGCCTAGCGAGGCACGATATTGTGTTTCCGCGCCGGTACGCGGGACCCTTGCGATCATGGCCCTGGCTCTATCCCTCGTCGCCTCTGCTGAACCCTCTAAAGGGTCCTGGTATCAAATCGAGGTCATCGCCTTTAAGCGACTCACCGCACCAGCCGATCAACCAGCGGCAATGCCCGTACCGCGCCCTTACCCGCCCTCGCTGATCGCCATTGCACCGGGCAGAAGCGGTCAGACCCAACCACAGCGCATTGAACAGGCGATGTACCTTTTGGCTGAGGACAATATCAGCCCTCGAGTTGGCGACGAAACACCTGCTGAAGCCCAAGTAGATTTCCGTTTTGCCGACCTCGCTTTAGGCCCCAAAAGTCGCGCGCTCCTCGACGCTGTCAAAGCCCAGCAATCCGAGCAAACCGAATTAGATTCGGATCAGGCGATGATCGAAGGGTCTGCCGAGCGCGCTCGTTCTGAGACTCTGGCAGCGATCTTTGAAAGGCCCAGCCCTGCCTTTAGAGCGGTTGCTGCTGAGGACCGGATGCTCGGCAGCGCGGCGCGGTCTATTCGACGTTCTTCGCTCTATCGGCTCATGCTACATCAGAGCTGGACACAACCCATCACAAGTAAGGAAACCCCAATCTTATTGCAAGGCGGAGAGCAGTATGGTGCGGACTTTGAACTTGAGGGTACCCTCAATGTTCGAAAAAGTCGCTTTCTGCACATCAGCACAGACCTTTGGTTCGTGAGGTTCAATAAAACGCTTGTGCCCCAGCAAGATTGGGGAAAACATCCATTGATTTCAGACTTTCCAGACTTAATCAAAGCGGCGATTAATGGAGAAACGTTCAACGCCGGAAATCGCTATCAAATGACCGAACAGCGCCGCCTGCGTTCCAACGAAGCGCACTATTTGGATCATCCTCAGTTTGGATTGATCGTGCAAATTAGGCCGGTGGAGCCCGACCCTATCTAACCAGTAGGCTTGGGTCGACACTCAAGCAGCAGCTGCCATAAACTCAAGGAGAATCGCCTTGACCCAGGCCAAGCCCTGATCCATCGCAGCTTCAATGTCTTCTAAAACGACTTCGCCGGGCGCAAGACCGGGCCCCGGGTTCACGGTCACAGATATCCCCGCGTAAGGCATACCCATCTCCCTGGCCAGCGCTGCCTCTGGCATTGCGGTCATCCCCACAATGGTGCATCCGTCTCGAAAAAGCCGACGAATCTCTGCCGCAGTTTCCAGCCTCGGGCCTTGGGTGCAGCCATAAACGCCTTCTCGAGCGACAACCAAATCAGGATAATCACCCGTGACCTGGTCAACCGCTCGCAAAATCCCAAGTCGCAAACCCGGATCATAGGGTTCTGTGAAGTCAATATGATGAATTTCGTCCTCGAAGAATGACAAGTCTCTTCCGTGGGTGTAATCAATCAGCTGGTTCGGAACCACCAGACTGGGTACCAAGAGCGCCGGATCCACAGTTCCCACTGCAGTCACCGCCAACACCTGGGTCGCACCGAGTTTCTCAAGGGCCTTCAAATTGGCGCGGTAATTAATCAGGTGCGGCAGTTTACGCGCAGGCATCCCGTGCCTTGGAAGAAATATCAGCGAGCGCCCATTAAGCTTTCCTGTTTGCACTTCGGCGCTGCCATAGGGTGTTTCAATCCGATGGTCTTGAACTTCGGCCAGACCGGCAAAAGCTCCAAACCCTGTCCCGCCAATCACAGCAAGCGTCATCGTCAGCTCCTCTTGTGAGGTCGTTGGGTGAGCGGCGCCTTCAAACGAGACCCGCTCTCTGGCTCAGCGCTTTAAGATTGCTGATCGACATCAGATGAGCATAGATCCAGCTCAACTCTCCTGACCGAAAAAGACTTAAAGCGATCTCGTCACTGATCCCAATCAATTTCTTCTCATCGACCACCTTCAGGCCCTTCAGATGGGTTTGAGCTGACTGCTGATCTGTAATCGTGGCGGATACTTCGGTCAACAGATCGTGCTCTTCAAGAACAGCAACAAATCGCTTTGTCCGATCAAACTGACGCTGAAACTCGCCAAGAAACTCCATCGCCTTCGACAACACAGGTTGGGGTTCCCCATCAAGAAAGAGGGCCTCGCCGAAGGCCTCGCCAGCGGCCTCGGGATCTGTCTTCCCAAAACCCTCAAAGGCTTCGTCAATACAGACCACCGGTTCTGGCCCAGGCCCTTCCGCCAAGACGAAGGGGTAACGACGGATGAACGCAGGCACATAGTGTCCCGTAAGCCCATCCCCACTCGCGCC
>CAJYBS010000121.1 GCA_913064795.1 uncultured Gammaproteobacteria bacterium | reverse complement strand
GTCATGAGACCGCACACCTTCCCTTTGCCGCCCTTTTTATCGGGACAACCGATGATCTTCGCGCAACGGAAGCTGTTGCCGATATAGGTCTCTACCTTATCTCTGAGCGCAACATCCTGAATGACCCCCTGTCCGATTTGTCCAAGGAACAATATCCCCAAGCCCTGGGCATCTTTCCTATGGTGGCAAGCGAGGCGCTCGGGGCCAAAGCGGCTGATGACCACTGGCGAGAAAAACACGCACCACTAGCGCTAGCGGTCCATACTGCAATGACCCACTACTACCAACTCAACATTTTGCATCGCTTCTCGGGAGAAGCGTGGGACGGACTAGCGCTTTGCTGCTTTGCCAGTGAAGAAGACTTGCGTCATAAGTTTTATAACTCCGATGCGGGGAAGCGTAGCATTGCAGAGGATGTCCAGCGATTTGCAAACACCCGCCAATCACCTCGCAGAGTCATCGCCGAGATCCGGGACCTTTGAATCGGCCGCCTAGCCTCAATGAATACAGGCCAAGGCGCGGATCTCAACGAAAACTTAGCCATAATCGAACCATCATTGCCTGTTCGACCTTACCGAGTTACCGTCCCCTGAGCTTCCCGGTAGAGGCTTCTCATCCAGCAAAGGAATCGTTATGAAAAAACTCACCCTTCTCCTATCCCTCGCGCTAAGCCCTGTGATGCTGATCGCCGATCACCACGCATCGACGACCGCCAACTACGGTATGGCCTATCAATTTGCCGTCACGAATCCAGCCGCGGTGGTTGGATCCATGCAGTCCTTCATGAATTCTGAGACCGGAAAAAACCGACCGGTTGGAGTTTCTTTGGTGCAAATCATCTCCAACGGAGCGTCAAAAGCGACGCACCAAATCAACGTTTTCTATCCTTCTCTGGATGCAATCGAAGAGAATGCTGCTCGAAATGCACAATCTGTTGATTGGGCGCAGTATATGAACACCATGCGCGAATCCGCAGAGCGTGTATCGGAGAACATGTTCAGCGTTCAGATGTCCAAGGTCAATCAGGACGTTGCGAATCAGCCGGGTTCGACCTCCATGCTCACGATGGTGAATCTCACTGCCCCTTCAACCTACATGAAAGCAATGAAGAACATGATGTCGTCTGAGGCTGCCGCTGCCGTCCCCGGTGCTATTTACGTTGGCCAGATTATTGGTGGTGGCGAGAACCCAGCGACTCATTGGGTTAACCTCGTGGCCGCCGACATGGCAAGCTTGATTTCGGCCAATCAGACCATGATGCAATCCGGCGACTTTGCTCAATATAGAACCTCCGTAGCGAGTGCTCGCGAGGTGGTTTCTCAGTCTTTACAACGCGTTGCTTTGACGTTTACGCCAACCGTAGAAAATTAACCATAAAAAACTCGCGCAGTTGCATCGACGAAGATAACTGCGCGAGCTTTTTTAGGTTCACTGTTAATCAGCAGAGTTCTCCCTCATATTGCTCTAAATTTTCTCCTCGCTTTCCGATGATTTCCAGTTCGCTCAACGCCAAGGCCTCATCGAAGACCTCGAACAACCCCTCTATGAGCTGCGCAGGCCCTTTTCGAAAAGCCAGCGAGGCATGACTATCTTTGCCAATGACTGACTTAAAAATGGCAGTAGCGCCATCACAACTGCGCAAGAATTCGCCATCCTCAAAGGACAAAATTCTAGTTAAAGACTTAACACTGGCTTCAATGATACATTGAGACCAATTCGCGATCGCTGTCGTCAAGAGAGTAGACCCCTGATGGCACGACTATCGTGATGCCGACTACTTTGGCAGAATTGCTCAACCCGCAAGCCTAGGCGGTGTTACTCAACGACAAGCAGGAGACAAACATTGATGAAACCACTTGAAGGCATTACCGTCATGGAGTTTTCGACCATGATCACCGCATCCTTTGCCGCCATGATGATGGCCGAACAAGGTGCTCGGGTGATTAAGGTAGAGCCTCTTGGAGCAGGGGATCCGATGCGTTATATCGGAGCTAATAAAGGCGGCATTGCCTCACTGTTTGCCAATTGTAATCGAGGCAAACGATCGATTCGGGTCAATATCAAAGAGGAATCAGGTCAAGCACTCATTCGGGATATGGTTTCTGAGGTTGATGTCTTCATTCACAACTTTAGACCCGGGGTGATGGATAAACTGAACCTGGGCGCCGAGACTCTGCGAGCAATCAATCCGAGGCTTATCTACACCGCAATTTCTGGCTTCGGCAGAGAAGGCCCCTTGGGCAGTGCACCGGCCTATGATCCCATCATTCAAGCCCATGCAGGCCTAACCGCGACCCAAGGTCTCGGAGATGCCCCTGCGTTTTTCAGAACCTTAATCTGCGACAAGATCACCGCGTATACCGCTTGCCAGGCCGTCACATCAGCGCTGTACTTTCGTGAGCGGTCAGGAGAAGGGCAGGTCATCGATCTTTCCATGCTCGATGCGGGGCTCTTTTTTATATTCCCCGATGGCTTTCAGAACCATACCTTGCTTGATGAAGATGTCCTCCAAGAACCGTTGCTGATTGATTTGCTATATGAGCTGACGCCAACAAAAGATGGCGCGGTTACCATTTCAGCGGGCAATCAGGAGATGCAAATGCGCTCGTTGATCGCTGTTGGCATGGAGCACTTGCTCGCCGATGACCGCTTTAACAGCTTTGAAAAGCTCGTCGCAAACCTCGCTGAATTTAAGTCACTGGTCAGTGAGGCATATCTTAACTACACCACTGACGAGGTGATTGCATTACTGAAAGAGGCCGATGTGCCCTGCGCGCGGTGTCTCAGCAAAGACGAAGTGCTTGAACAAGAACAGTTAGCGGCCAACGATACCGTCGAGGTGATCGATCATCCTTTGATGGGCAAGATGCGCGTCGTTAAGTCACCTGCACGTTTTGGTGGCGAACGCCTGAGTCCTTCCCGGCCCAGCCCGGATCACGGCGAGCACACCCGGGAGGTCCTCGAAGAATTTTCAGTACCTAGCGCGAAAATCGATCAACTGTCGGCTGAGGGCATTGTCAGCTGACTGCGTCGTCAGTCTAAATAACATTCCCCAGATTTAGCTCTGAAACCTGGGGAACGTTATCCCACGACACCCGCTTGTTTTAGCGCAGCAATTGCGTCTTGATCAAACCCCAATTCGGCCAGGACATCATCGGTGTGCTCTCCGATATCCGGGGCTTTAAGCACCCCAACCCGAGCAACCCCCTCAACATTAACCGGATCATTAATCACTCGATCAATGCCAATGTCATCAACGGGTTGCGTAACCATGCGGTTGACCATCAAGTGCTCATCATCACGCAAGTCGCCAAATTCAGTCACCCGTTCAATCGGCAACGCGTGTTCATCTTTTAACAATTTTAACCATTCGGCGCTGGTCTTTTGCTTGAACTTTTCCCGCAAAATTGCAATCAATTGCTCGCCGTTCTGCATCCGTAATTCGAGGGTCGCAAAGCGTTCGTCCGCCAAAACCTCAACGGCCTCTATGGCTAGCAACAACCGATCAAAATCTTCATCCGTGCGTATCATCGTCAACTGCATCCAGCGTCCATCTGCGGCTTCGTAGAGCGCCCCAGTCAATCTCGGCACGTAGTAGGGTGACATGTCAGCATTGGCAAGCTTGCCCTGGGCAAGGCAAGACGCTGACCATAGTCCGTTGGCCATCAGCGACGTGTGCACTTTCGTGCCAAGACCGGTCCGCGCCCTTTGCAAAAGCGCGGTAACGATTCCCGCATACATTGAAACCGCCGTCGGGTGATCCCCCAGACCTGGCAGGGCTTGCACCGGTTCAACACCGGCATGACGCATATTGTCCATGAGGCCTGAGCGATTCCAATAAGCCACAAGGTCGAAGGCTTCGTTCTCGCTATCTCGGCCATCCTCACCATAAGGCGTCAAGGATGCGTAAATCATGCGTTCATTGAGCGGTTGTATATCTTCATAGTTCAGCTTTAAACGGCGCCGCAGGGGCAGAGGCTGGTTGGTCACATACACATCACACTCTCGGATCAGCTGATGCAAAATTGCGATCCCTTGTTCTGATTTTAAATTTAGCGCCATCGAGCGTTTGTTTCGCGCGTCCATGGCCCAGGTATAATTCGTGTCCGCATTCGGCGTAAACGGTAAAATGGCATAATTACGGTAGCCGTCCCCGGCAACAGGGACTTCGATTTTTAAAACTTGGGCACCGCGGTCTGCAAGCATCGTGGTTGAAACCGGACCCGCTATCCAACTGCCAACATCGAGCACTTTAAGCCCCTCGAACAACATTTCCTCTTGCGCCATGGCGACCTCACTTAACTAAGAACACCATCAAGCTTACTGGAGTCCAACCGTCACGTCTGCACCGGGAGCCCGCTGATAACGACCTCTTACTGATCAGAATTTGGGCAGCGGCAGCTCAAGAATCAAGTGCCTTAACAGGAGCCACTAGATTCTGCTAGCGAGCACGCCCAGACCATTGGCTTTGGGTGAGCGGGCCGCCGGGAGCAACAGACCATCTCAAATCGAGTCATGAAAGCAACAACTCTCCGGGGATCCGCACTGGGATAGTTCGTCGCCTTTGGGCCCAATTTAAGAGCGACCTTGAGCTCGAGCACCAGAGCTGCAATTCCAACGAATTGGCACACAACGGCGAAGCATGGGATAACATGCCCTTGTGCAGCGGAGATACGATAGGACTCAATAGCCCCGAGGGGTGGCATCGATGGAAGTATATTCAATAGCCGATTTACTAGGATTTTGTCAGTCTCCCTCGTTCGCTCCGGATCAGACGGATCCCGCATTGGTGCTGGACCTTCGGTCTACACAGGTCACCGATGATGAACGCGTTCGAATCAATCATTGGCTGGGAAGACGACCCATTCCCGTCCTTGCCCTCATCGATGATCACTGTCCGCTACTCGAGGGCCTGGACATCGCACTGGCCAATGAGTCAGAGATTGCCCGCGTTTATCAGAGGATCTGCGCCTATCCTCAAGCCTCTGCAGTGCTGACCCAAACGACGAGATTGACTTCGCTTCTGCCTATGAGCAGTGCCTTAATTGTAGAGTCCCTAGCGTATGCAACCTTACAAGGGGGCGAGGCGTTTTCGGACTGGCTGAGTGAGCATTCAAGACCCAGTAAGCCAGACCCGACCGATGCGCCTGTATCGCTAAAGCGAGACGGATCAGCGCTTCATATCACCCTGTGTAGCCCAAGCACGCGCAATGCTTTATCCGTAGCCATGCGCGATGGTCTGAGTGAGGCCTTCGCCCTCGTCGCAATGGACACCACCATCGAATCCGCGATCGTCTCAGCGGAAGGACCCTGCTTTAGTGCAGGAGGAGACCTGACCGAATTTGGCTCCTGCACCGATGTGAGCCAAGCCCATCAAATACGGCAGCTACAAATGCCCGCTGGATTTATTGTTGATCATGTGGATCGTTATACCTTCAAACTTCATGGCGCTTGCATCGGTGCGGGAATAGAGCTGCCTGCCTTTGCAAAACACGTGATGGCCCACCCGAACACGCATTTTCGTCTGCCCGAAGTCGAAAAGGGTGTGATCCCAGGGGCCGCAGGCTGCGTCAGCATTCCAAAGCGAATAGGCCGACACAGAGCAAATCTGCTTGCACTCACCGGCGAGCCGCTGACAGCAGCCCAAGCGCTGGACTGGGGTCTCATCGATGTAATCGATGATTCAATTGAATCTTCAGGGTGAGACGCGGTCTTTGACCTGGAGATCTATCGTTCCTTCACATCAATCAATTTACCTCTGCAAACGATCATCCGAAGATGATGTGCAGCGAGATCCAATCGTACAGCCTGCCAAGGGGCCTTCAACAAACATAGGTCTGATTCGGCACCCACGGTCACAGTTCGTTGAACAAAAGGATTTTCAAGAGAACCCAAAAACCCTGAGAGCGCTCGCTCCGGAGAAACGGCTTCATGCTCGCCCAGCCTCTCGCCGCGCAATGTGCGACGCTCGGTTGCAGCGCGCATCGCTGCCCAGGGATCTGGATTACCAAAAGGTAGATCCGTACCAAACGCCGTCGCAATACCTTGATCAATCAGAGAGCGCACCCGATACAGCGAATCATGTTGAAGCTCGGGAACATCACGCAGATAAGCGTCTCCCCGCTCAAATACAAAATTAGGCTGGGTCACAACCCCTAAACCGAGCTCGACGACCTGCTCGACGAGCTCGAAGGGCATGACAGATGCATGCTCGATGCGATCTCCTTTGAGCGTCCCTGC
>CAJYBS010000120.1 GCA_913064795.1 uncultured Gammaproteobacteria bacterium | reverse complement strand
TGGAAACCATCGCCATAAAGGTTTCCCACACCCACAGTTCTCCATCCGCCAAGTGCGTCGATTACTTCGGTGGGGCATTGAACTGCGCGCAAACGATCTCTGAAGCTATGCCTAAAAGAGTGTACTACGCCGCCCGTTGGAACCCGTTTACTCAGCCATTTGTTGAGCGCACCGCTAGCCGAGTTTGCTTTTACGGCCTGCACCGAACAGTACCTTGGAAAAGCAAACGAGCTTTTAGGGCTCGAAACGACGCGTCGGGCTGCCCATAAACTCACACCGACTAATGGGATTTGCCGCGCACTTCCCTTGGTTTTCAAACGTCTCCACGGATGAGGTTTTAAATCTAAATAGGGGATATTTCCACCAAGTTTGAAATCTTCAACTAAGAGGCCACAGGCTTCGGACAATCGCATACCGCTGTCGCTGATCAGAGCAATTAATAATCGCTGATCGTCATTTGCACTTCGGCACTCAGTTTGGATTTTCCTTATTGCCTCTGATGGTATCGGCTTGCGCTTCCTCTCCGTCTCAACACTTGGGATGTAAACGCCTACAAAAGGGTTTACGACGACCAAACCGCGTTCTGAAATACAAAAATTCACAACGGCCTTTACTGTTGAGAACACTCTGCGTACCGACGCAGGCGAAAGCTCTTTTTGCAAAAGATGATCTCTGAAATTTGCCCCATGAATGGGAGAGAGCTCCATCATCTGTATATCCCCCAGGCATTCGATTAGATACCGTTGGTTACGCTCCGTGTAGGTCGTAAAGCCAGTAGGTTTTGTGGCCGCTTTGAGCCGCAAATATAATTCAAAGCCATCCGATAGACGGAAGTCCCTTCCACCAACGCTGCTCGAGCCCAGAGCAGAAGTGCGAGTTCTCGACGTCCTAAAGTCAAGCACCTCCAACCGCATACGATCCCAGATGTTTTCCAATCGGCTGGACAGCTCTAGAGACAGCCTGTGCGCCTTTGCCTGCGACTTTGTATGAAGACACTTAACAAATCGATAACTCTGGAAGCGAGCCTGAAGGCTCTGGGGGATTCGCCGAGTGTAATAAAAGACACCCCGCTTTGTAGTTAGATACTGTAGTTTTTGGTCAACCATCTGGTACACCCGTTTTCATGCAAAGGTTAAAGTTCCTTGCAAATCAGGTGCTTGGCCCGGGGACCGCGGTTCTTCTGGTGCCCCCACACGGGGTTCGATGCCTAGCAAAGGACCCAGTTCCAAGTACAATCAATGCAATATCAATATGCTAGCAAACCAAGAGCCCAATGCAAGTGCCTTGTTTTGGTACACCCAGCGGTACCACACTCTAGTGGGTATACTCCAAGGCCCGTGGGCCGTGATCCGTTATTAAAAAAACCTCAGGGGCCCGTGCAGCGATCGGTGGCGTTCGATCCAGTTTGTCAGGATTTGGACGACAGATCGCGGGTGGTGCGTCGCGGACCGCGGGGCTTGGGCCGGGTTTTTGGGTAACGGCTCGCGGCTCGGAGGTATGGCTGCACGGCGATTTTATCTGCCTCTCGCCTAATTTATTTCTGACAATCCTACACGGCCATGCGTCAAGCACCGCGGACCAAGGGCGATATTAACACGCTTTTTGAAACCTAGGCGCGGGTACATCGGAGTGTGTTTTATTTTGACTCGAATCTGACAACAGCGCTTTCTGGTCAAAACGGGAGTTGAAGAATGTCAAACAGAGCCAAGATCGAAAGAAAACTTATTAATCAAATTTTAGAATCTGATAAACTGGAAGGGGTTCCTCTCGTTTGGCTACAAACTCGGCTGGGGATGCTTGTTTCTGGTATCCCACCTGAAGAGATATTTTTACGTCAACAAGCGATTAATCAAAAGATGCGAACAGTAGTTAGCCATGCTGAAATTGCATTAAGAATAAATGAACATCGGCTTAAAGGCTGCAAAATACAAATGGCAAAAGAAATCGCAGCCAAAGAGCTGAATACCTCGTTCTCAAACTCTGATTTAGCGTGGAAAAAACACGGTAGTTTTTGTCGAAAAGAACTACCACGAGAATCAGCATAAAATGTAGAATTTTCTGTGCAGCAACGAATTAAAGGAGCTGCGCAATGCAACGATCGCACAATCACCAACTGGCACTTTATGTCGCTTTGAAAAATGGGTTTCCGGTATTTCCTGTTCGAGAAAAAGATTACTCATACATAGTTCAAAAGACTGGAAAGACGCGAACGCTTAAGGCAAAAACACCTTACACTCGAAATGGGTTCAAAGCTGCAACAAAGGAGCCCAAAGCAATTGATGAACTTTGGCGCGATAATCCCAACGCCGCGGTGGGAGTGCCGATGGGGCCACCATCTCAACTCATTGCAGTAGATATAGACAATGGATCTGGAAAAAATGGTGAAGAAACTTGGGCAGCACACAACTTTATAATTCCGCCAACGGTACAAACTCGTACAATGTCTGGAGGTCGACATATATTTTTTCAAATGCCTTGGACTGTTGCAATTAAGAACAGTGCAGGTACAATTTTTGGACCTAATATCGACGTCAGAGGTGTAGGAGGCTACATTGTTTGGGGTGGCTCTAGGATGGAAAATAGTTCTTATGAATTTATTGAAGGATGCTCGCCTGAGGAAAAACCCTTCGCCGAGATACCTTCCAATATTTTGGACTTTTTTATAAGATCTCGTTCGAAAGACGATCATCCAAATAGCGCGTGTGACAGAGTTAAAGAGGGTAAGAGGAACGCGTCCTTATTCCAAGCGTCTGTAGAACAGGTGCACGCTGGTTTGAGTGATGAAGCGGTCCAGAGAAACGCGCGTAAAATCAATGCGACTTATGAGCCTCCTCTGGAGAATGACGAAGTTGATCGAACCGTCCACAGCGCACAGAGTTACAGACGAAACGATGTTATGCCCTTTACCGACCTTGGGAATGGGGAACGGTTCAGACGTGATGCGATCGGAACTTTGCTGTTTGTTAACGAAGAAAAACGTTGGCGAATTTTTAATGGCAAAAGATGGGTGCATGATCTCGGCGCAGCTGAACGTCAAGCTCACCAAACCATAAGAAAAATAGTTAATGAGGGCGGTGTCGATCCAGACGCCGTTCAAGCAGCACTGAAATGGCAAAAAAATTCCGAGGCTGCTCCGCGGATCAAAGCAATGTTGGAGGTTGCTTCTAGTTTGGACGGATTGTCGGCATCAAAAGATGCTTTTGATCGAAAGTCTTACTTAATAAATTTTGAAAATGGGACGCTTGATTTGAGAGACGGTCAATTCAAGGCGCATCGTGCAAAAGATATGTTGACCAAAGTTGCAGGCTGCAATTTTGTTCCTAACGCAAAAGCGGAAAGATGGGTTAAATTTATCAGTGAAGTAATGGATGAAAATAAGGAAGACGCACAATACCTACAAAAACTGCTTGGCTATTGTTTGTGGGGCAAACGTCCTGAACAAATTATCCAATTTCTCGTTGGCGATGGAGGCGATGGAAAAAGCGTTTTGTTGGAAACATTCCGTAAAGCTTTGGGCGATTATCAAATTACGCTCTCAGCAACTACGTTTTCCGCGAAGAACCCAGCAGCAATACCAAATGATGTTGCACGTCTTTCGGGGGCAAGATTTGCAGGGGTCTCAGAGTTGCCAAAGGGTCTCCACGTAAACACTCAGCTAATGAAAGGTATATCTGGAGGGGACACCCTGAGTGCAAGGTTTTTACACCAAGAATTCTTTGATTTCGAACCTGAGGCGGTCTTGCTGTTCGTGACCAACTTTTACCCATTTATCGATGTTGAGGACAAAGCATTCTTAAGGCGTGTCCGCTTGCTGAGATTTCCTAAAAACTTTTCTGAGAACCAACCTGATCTACGGCTGCCTGAAAAGTTAGCAAAGGAGTTGCCCGGCGTAATAAATTGGGCTTTGCAAGGCTTTCAGTTGTATCAGTGCGAGGGATTAGTTCCCACTGCAAGCATGATCGAAGAACTCAGGCGATATAACAAATTCATCAACCCATTGGATGGCTTTTATGAGGATAAAATTTTAGTAACAGCTGACACATCAGACTTTGTACCTACCGATATGTTGTGCAGAGAAGCGGAGACGTACGCTTCGTCGGATGATCGAGGGAAAATTGAAAAGTCTCATTTAGTTCAATATATGCGCACTAAGGGCCACGAACGGACTCAACGCAGGATGGGTAGGAACCGAGTGAGGGGATATGCCAATATCCGAATTGTCGAGTTTCTGGATGATGATGTTCCCTTCTAATAGGTGTCACAGGTGTCACAGCACTTTTCGGTCATTGGGTATAGAATACAGCTTTTTTTATTAACCTAAACTGCTGTGACGGTGTGACACCCCTAACCCGCCAAATCATATTGTTCTAACGTCCGTACACTAAGTTCAAAACTTGAATTGCAAATTGCAATTTTAGGATTATCCTGAGATCGAGAAATGCTGAGAAAACTATTTGCCTTCTACTGGTTAAAATCTTTGTTCTCAGTTAGTGTATCAGTACAAAGCAATAACTGTTTTGACCCACCCTCCTCATTGACCGCGATCAATTGCAGAAAATATCCAAACTTTTTTAACAGTTGGTGCAGACGTCATGGCGCGCGATAAGGATGGAGAGCCGCCGTTGCACATGGCTGCTCGGTATATCAAGGTAAAAAAACACCCAAGTTTTGCTGGACGCTGGTGCAGACGGAAGAGCAAAAGATAAAAATGGCAAAAACGCCATTAGGCTAGGCGCAGGTAAACCACTATAGCCATGGACCGATCTTACGGCGCGACACGGTCCCCTTTTTACCCTGCGATTGACATGAACGCTTCCCGTGCTGTAGCTTTTTCTCAATCGGTCCTCTGAGGCGGAGGGTCAGTACGCAAACTAACATCTGGGATTTCAGTGTGAGCGAACAGCAAAATCGCATGGCCAACAGCGATCGATCCATTGTTGTCGCCGTCGAGGGCGCAGTGCTGCGCATCAGTATAAATCGACCCGGGGCTCGCAACGCTCTGGACGCGAAAAGCCATCATGCGTTGCACCAGGCGTTTGACCAGTTTCACAACGACCCAGCTTTGCGCGTCGCGATCCTGACCGGTGCCGGGGATCGGGCGTTCTGCGCGGGCTCTGATCTCAGAGACCGGGCCGCGACCGGGGGCGATAGTCTTCCGTCAACTGGGTTGGGAGGACTGTGCCAGCGGTTTGATCGTTGCAAACCCTTGGTGGCTCTGGTGAACGGCGATTGCATCGGCGGCGGGTTAGAACTGGTTTTGGCGGCGGATATGGCTGTCGCCGTTCCGAGCGCCCGTTTCGGCCTGCCAGAGCCACGGGTCGGGCTTGCTGCGTCGGGCGGGCTGCATCGGCTCGCACGCCAGATCGGGCTGAAGCAGGCGATGGAGATCTCCCTGACCGGGCGGCTGTTTGACGCGGCAGAGATGAAGGGCTTTGGCGTGATCAACCACGTGGCAAAGGATCTTGCGGACGCTGAGGACAAGGCCTTGAACTGGGCGCAGGACATCACCAAGGGCGCGCCCCTGGCGGTCTCGGCCACCAAGCAGATGATACTTTCCGGGCTGGATCACGCGGGGCTGTCTGAGGCCTTCTCAGCAGACTATCCCGCTTTTGTGACTATGTGGGACCGCGAGGACGCAACGGAAGGCACAAGGGCCTTTCTGGCAAGGCGTGATCCCGTTTGGACCGGCAAATAGGCGGGGCGCACCCCTAGTAGCACCAATCTGAGGTAGACCAATGACGAAGCTGAAAATCTGGGGCCGCAACAACTCTATGAACGTGCAAAAGGCGATGTGGGCAGTGGGCGAGGTTGGCGTTGACTACGAGCGGCTGGACGCTGGATTGCAGTTTGGCATCGTGGACGAGCCCTGGTTCGGCGACCTAAACCCGAGCCGAACGGTGCCGGTGCTGGACGATGACGGCTTTTATGTTTGGGAGTCCAACGTCATCATCCGCTACCTCGCCGCGAAATATGCTATGGGGCGGCTGATGCCAGCCGACCTTGAACGCCGCGCTGAGCTGGAGATGTGGATGGATTGGCAACAGACCGTTGTCATGCCCGGATTAGGCCCGGCCTTTGTGGGGTTGGTGCGCACGCCCGAGCCGGACCGCAACCACGCCGAGATTAACGCCGGTGCGGAAGTGGTGCGCGCGGCACTTGAGCTGTTAGACAAAAGGCTGGCAGGACGCGCCTATATCCTGGGCGATACCTGTACTGCTGCCGACATCCCGCGGGGCCGTGTTGCCTATC
>CAJYBS010000119.1 GCA_913064795.1 uncultured Gammaproteobacteria bacterium | reverse complement strand
GATTGGAAAGGCTGATATTGAGGGAAGAGTCCACTCAGTGTGTTTTTACCGCAGAAAAAGTGGCCCTCGTTGTGCTGAGGGCCCTTTAGGCAAGCCCTAGTACTGAAATTCGGGAAGATTGACGACGATGCCGTCTAAATCGTCGCTCAGTGGGATTTGACAGCTCAACCGAGAATTGGGTTCCCGGTCAGGATTTAAGTCCAGCATGGACTCTTCTGTCTCTGAAATTGGAGCAAGCTTGGTCATCCAAGCATCATCAACCAATACATGACAGGTCGCGCAAGAACACTCACCGCCGCAATCGGCATCGATACCCGGAACAAGGTTGCTGGTCGCAATAACCATTAGGCTGTCCCCGTTGTCGCCCTCGACGACGTGCTCTTTTCCGTTGTGTTCAATAAACTTAACGCTGGGCATGTCACACTCCGTTTAAATGGTGATTTAAATTTGTCGCCAATTATTCGATAGATCGCAGTAAAAGTATAGTCGTCCATCCTTCATATTGATGATGGATTTTCGAGGTAATGGCGAGCAGTGGCGTTTGACCTACCTGAGGGGTTCGAAAACCTCACTGCGTTTGCGTTGTTTAAATTGCTGACGCCAGTTGGGATCGAAGATTATTCACCTGTGCCACCAGGTGGACCCATCAAGCAACGCGTTCAGGGACCAATGATTTGAGATCGACCGTGGTGTCACTCAGCGCTTCAGCGTCGACCCCAAGGCCAAATAATTGTTTGGCGACCATGAATTCTTTTGGGCTATTGACAGCATCGACCGCAACCACCTTGCCGGCGGACAGGTAAAACTGAGCAAACTGTCGGGCTTCGGGGTCACCCCGAAGCACTGACGCATCTGCATCGCCCGAAAAACCAAGCATTTGCAGCTTTAGATCGTATTGATCGGACCAAAACCACGGTACCGCTGCGTAGCTTTTTTCAATACCCAACATGTTTGCGGCTGCCGTTCGCGCTTGATCCATTGCATTTGGGACAGATTCTAAGCGCAACCTTCGACCCAAGATGGGGTTTGGGTGATTCGTGCAATCGCCGGCGGCGTAAATGTTGGGGTCGGAAGTTCGACATTGTTCATCGACGATGATGCCGTTGTCGACGTCCAACCCAGCCTCGTCGGCCAGTTGTGTGTTGGGAATAATACCAATGCCCACAATGACCATATCAGCTTCGATTTCCTTATCGCCGCATAAAACATGGGTGACCCGACCGGCCGACCCTCGAAATCCGGCGCAGCCGGTGCTCGTGTGGATATTGACGCCGCGGCCTGTATGCAGGGTATGGTAGAAATCACTCATAAAAGGTGTCGTGACTCGCTGCAGAATTCGGTTCTCCATTTCGAGCACATCAACGTTGAGACCCGCGGTGACGGCAACCGATGCGACTTCTAGGCCAATGTAGCCGCCGCCAACGATGCAGAGGTTCTTGGCATCGTTCATGTCCTTCCTGATTGCATCAACATCGCCTTGAGTGCGCAGATAATGGATACCGGCCAAGTCACTGCCTTCGATATTCAATCGGCGGGGTGTGCTCCCGGTTGCAATCAAAAGTTTGTCATAGCCAATGGCTTCGCTGCCAATCGAAACGGTTTGCTGGGTTGGATCGATCCCAGTGACGGTCTCACCCAGTCTTAGTTCAACGTTTCGATCCTCGTAGAATTTTTCAGGCCTGACCGATAGCTTCTCAGGCGGGATCGCCCCAGCGAGATACTGCTTGGAGAGCGGAGGGCGCCCATAGGGGAGCACAGGTTCCTCACCAATCATTAAAATTCGCCCTTCAAAACCCTCTTGTCGTAGGCTGGCAATCGCCTGGCCTGCGGCTTGGCCGCCGCCAATAATGACCATCGTTGACATGCTAATCCCTCCCGTGCATTAACCCGCATTTGAGGGTGAAGAATACCATGTGCTGTGCTCTCTGTGTTGCTCACTGACGGTTAGTCAGCGCTGATCAGGGTGCTTCAACGAGCTTGACGGGTCGGAGAGAACTTGGCTTTAGATAAAACTGAATCGGGGTCTCAGTGGTGCATGGGTTAAAAGCAATGCGTCCGTTAAAACCGAAGAGTTGATTAAAAGGTATGGGTTGACGCTATGATGCACCTTGATTCACAGGGTGGCCCAGGATGAATATTCTGCTTTTGTCAGCCTATGATGCTGTGAGCCATCAGTATTGGCGCCAGCAGCTGGTGGCAGGGTTCCCAGATTGGCGTTTCCAAGTTTTGACCCTTCCCCCTCGTCACTTCAGCTGGCGGGCTCGGGGTAATGCGATGGCTTTTTCGGATCAATTGGGGGACAAGCCTGATATTGACCTTGTTCTCGCGACCTCCGTTACTGATTTGGCAACGCTCAAGGGGCTAGCACCACAGCTCTCTCAAATACCCTCGCTGGTGTATTTTCATGAAAATCAATTTGCGTTCCCCATTCAGGTGGAAGGGTCTCGACTGCTTGAGGCTCAGCTCACATCGATTTACACAGCGATGTCTGCGGATCGACTGATTTTCAACTCAGAATTTAATCGCCGTACATTTTTTGAGGGTGCTCACGCGTTACTAGCACGGTTTCCCGATGGCGTGCCGAGTTCCCTGGTCAGCCAACTCACACCAAAATCCTTGGTGTTGCCGGTACCCCTTGACGATGCTTTGTTTGCTGGCAATCACCTCGCATCGACCCGAGACATTGTTTGGAATCATCGTTGGGAGTTTGATAAGGGCCCAGAGCGTTTGCTGGCGGTGGTCCAGGAAATTGTCCGGCGGGTGCCCGAGGGAAAAGTGCATTTAGTAGGTCAACAGTTTAGGCAAATCCCCGAAGCGATGACGGCCGCTCTGGCGCTGCTAGAACGTCACGGCCGTTTGGGTAGAGTGGGTTTTCTTGAAAATCGCCTGGAATACGAGCGCTTGTTAAAAGACAGCCAGTTTGTGCTCTCAACGGCGGACCAAGAATTTCAGGGGTTAGCGGTGATGGAGGCAATGGCCCTCGGCTGCATACCCGTTGTGCCGGATCAGCTTGCCTACCCAGAGTACGTTCCAGACACTCATCGCTACCTTGATCCACGGGGAGCAGGAGACTGTTTGAATAGGAATGTTTTCGAAGATCCGCGCGATTGGGTCGCAGCTTTTGCCTTTAAAAATCAAGCGGTGGCTTGGCGGGATTTGGTGCAAAGCACCAAGAGTGACTTTAGGCCGCGATGATCACTCGGATAGCCTCAAGGCGAGGCGCTATGTCGTGGAAAGCGAGTAAACCTTGACGGAGTTTTTGCTGAATCACATCGGCTTCCTTGGCTGGGATATTTGGATTCTTGAGCGCAAGTAAGCGGATTCTTGTAAGCGTTGACTGATGCGTCGTCTCAAATTGGTTGATGACCTTTGCTTTAAAAGCTTCACCATACTGGTTTGCGACGTCTGCCGCATAGGCTAAGTGCGACTCAATCATGGGTCGCTGGAGCGCGATGATCCGCGCCAGAGGCTCAGGGTTAACATCGAGCGCATCATCAAAGGGATCAAAGGGAAAGCGGTCGGTAAGATTGCTTGGCCCGGGTCCGATAAGCACCCTGAACGTGTTATCTCCCAGATACTGCTGGAGATCGAGGGAAGGGGCTGCCGAACAGTTAAAACAAAAGATGGCCTCAATAAGCAAGGTGGTGCTTGGTAGGGTCTGTCTTTTGACAACACTGATCGCGGCATTGCCGAGGGTGTCCGAGAGTACGCGATCAAAGGCCTGCTGAACGAAGGGGTGTTCAAAGGTTAGGAACCGAATGTCCTCTCTTTGGAGCGCTATTTCACGGTTCAGAGTGTAGGTGATTCCTGATTCGGGTAGCTCTGGATACCTAGACGGCCCTTGAGATTCTGCGCTGACATTGATGCTGCTTTGCCCAGCAGCGGCAGGCTTTATGCAATCAATGCCCCGTGAAAGCTGTTCGTGATCGAGTCCAAAATAATCATATGAATCAGCTAGGTAGGCCATTAATTTGTCGCTTCTATCAATCTTTTCTATCTCGGCCTTCAGGTCAAGTCCTGCGGGTTCGTCGTAGCTCGCTGCCTCGAGCAGTAGGTCCCGACCTTTTTCCAACTGATCAGAGAGGTCTGCGGTCAATGCCTGACTCTCAAGGATGAGTTGCTCAAGGCTTGCCGTCGTCCTCGCCTCATAAAACTGATCTTTGAGCCGCGCATGAGCCTGTGCGCCCGCGGGGTGGGGCGCCCGGAATAGATCAAGACCGTTGTGAAACCATTCAAAACGCCGTGCCATTTCGGAGTTTTTAGGCAGCGGAATGTGTATGGTCACGACGTTGCCTTGTCCAATTCGATCCAGTCGTCCGATGCGTTGCTCGATCAGGTCAGCATTGTCGGGTAGATCGAACATCACCAGGTGATGGGCGAATTGAAAATTACGACCCTCGGAACCAATTTCAGAACACACCAGCGCCTGTGCGCCGCCAAGATCGTCAGCGAAATAGGCGGCTGCGCGATCTCTCGCAATAAGATCCATACCTTCGTGAAAACAGGCCGTTTTGAGGCCCTGCTTGAGTCTGAGATATTTTTCTAAGCGTTCTGAGACTTGCGCCGATTGGCAGATAATTAAGGCTTTCGCACTGAGCCCTTTAAGGAGCGCACTCAACCACGGGACCCGTGTGTCGGCGTCTGGATTTGACAACAAGTTCGAGGCATCAAGCAGGCGCTTTGATTCGGCCAACTGTACCGGCGCGACACGTCGTGGCTGAAGATCCAGTACTTTTGCCCGGCGGTTTCTGAATAGAGTGTAGCCCGGGCCAAAACTGTCTAACAGTTGCTCGAGCAGGTTATCATCCGATGTTTCAGATTGTAGATTAAGGCGATTCAATAGTCGCTGACGAGCCTCCTGACTGGGCGTCCCGGGTTCCCGCCATGATCGGATGTCTTCGGCCAGTTGTTGGTATTCGGATTGCTCCCTGACAAATTGCTCAAAATTTGGATAACGGTGAGGATCAAGTAATTTCAGTCGACCAAAATGCCCCTCCAGACCAAATTGCTCCGGGGTTGCCGAGAGCAGTAACAGCCCTTTCGATTGACTCGAAAGAGTTTCAACGATGTCGTATTCGGCGCTCGCTCCCGCCTGAGACCAAATTAAATGGTGGGCTTCATCGACAATCACCATGTCCCAATGGCATGCCGTTGCTTGCTGAAGTCGTTCGGGGTTGTTCTTAAACAATCCAAGACTACTAATAACCAGTTGTTGTGCATCAAACGGATTTGGACCCGCTTCGACGCCGGACACTTGAGATATTTCGTCGGCATTGACCGGTGTCAGGGTTTGCGGGTCTCGCTCGGTTCCTGAGACAAATGTCTGACCTGCGGTCAAACCGTCGTCGTTCTCTGATTCTGCGGGAGACAGGGTTTCGATCAGCGCCTGGCAGCGAGATTCGTCAAGAATGGTGAAGTTAAGGTTAAACCGTCGAACCATTTCGACGAGCCACTGGACGGTGAGTGCTTCGGGAACCAAGATCAGGACTCGAGCCCCTCGCTCGCTTTGAATCCATTGATGGAGTATGAGTCCGGCTTCAATGGTTTTACCGAGGCCAACTTCATCTGCCAATAAGACTCGGGGCGATGATCGCTCTGATACCTTTTGAGCGATGTAGAGCTGGTGGGCGAGTAGTGCTGTGCGGGGTCCCACAAGGCCCTTAAAGGGTTGGCTGGCATTCTCAGATTGGAGCTGCAGACTGCGATATCTGAGATTGAAAGCTTCTCTCGAGTCCACTTGGTTGAGGAAAAGACGGTCTTGGGGTTTGCTGAATTGCAATGATGCATCCAATTGCATCTCGCTGATCGAAACCGCATGACCTTCTGAATCGAGGTAGGTGTAATGTTGCAGGTCACCCACAGTTTCAATGCCGGTGACGGTGAAAGGGTGCCCGCGTTCGTTTTTAAGTGTGTCACCGACGGCGAAGATTGCGCGAATCAGGGGGGCTTCGTTGATGGCATATCGGCGGGCCGTGTCTGCCGCAATGAAATCGCAAATCACTTGTCGCCCCTCGATTAACTGGATGACGCCAAGGCCGAGTTCGGGCTCGGTTCTACTGACCCACCGTTGTCCGGGTTTAAAATCATTCATAGTTCGGAGATACTCAAGTTTGAACAGAGTTAAAGAGAAAATGATGGACGATCAAACGAAAATGGCCGTAGAGGCACAAGCCTTTCGACGATTATTGCAACACTTAGATGATAACAAAGCAGTGCAGAATATCGATCTCATGAATCTAGCGGGTTTTTGCAGGAACTGTTTGAGCAAATG
>CAJYBS010000118.1 GCA_913064795.1 uncultured Gammaproteobacteria bacterium | reverse complement strand
ACCTGTTTTAACGGCCTGTTTTATGGGCCTGCTTTTAGCAAAATAGTGATAACGAGTGGATTTTAAGGACATGCCTTTAACCCGTAGATTAAGGACGCAGCCGTGAGCGCCTTAGCCCCCATTATTGATTCTCATCAGCGCATCGATCCATTTTACGATCCTGTGACCTGTAGCTGGAGCTATATTCTGGTTGATTTGGCTTCTAAAGCTTGCGCTGTTATTGATCCAGTGCTGAATTTTGACCCTGCCTCGGGGCGAGTGTCTTATGAGTTGGCGGATAGTCTCCTTGCTCGCATCGACGCCGAGGGCTGGTCGTGTCACTGGATACTAGAGACGCACATTCACGCAGATCATCTTTCGAGTGGTGATTATCTAAGGGGCAGAACGGGGGCGCAAATTGGTATCGGGGCAGGAGTGCGATCGGTCAGTGCGCTTTTTGAGCCGGTTTTTAATTTGGGTTCAGATCATCCAGATGTTGAGGCTTGTTTTGATCGTTTGTTTGAGCCGGATGAGTCTGTCCTGCTTGGGGAACTCCAGATTAAGGTGTTGGCGACGCCGGGGCACACGCCGGGTTGTGTTGCTTACTCGGTAGACTCTGCCATTTTTGTGGGCGACACCTTGTTCATGCCTGATTATGGCACGGCGCGATCGGATTTCCCCGGCGGGGACGCTGGCCAGCTTTTTGACTCGGTCATGGGCTTGCTGTCAGCTGATCCGGAAACAAAGTTGTACTTTTGTCATGATTATCCGTTGCCGGAGCGCCCGACGCCACAATGTTCGATAGCCGTTGGTGCCCAGAAGGCGAATGTTCAACTGCAAGATCGCAATCGCGCGCAGTTCGTTGAGTTTCGGCATCATCGGGACAGTCAGCTTGCAACGCCGCGCCTGTTGTATCCCGCGATTCAGATTAATCTCGCAGCAGGGCAGTTACCTACTCCTGACCCGCTTGGGCAGCGCTATCTTAAACTGCCGATCACCGAAGCTTGATGAACGGCTTGATCATTCTTAGTTTGAGTGCTCTTGTGGTCGGCGTGACCATGGGCCTGCTCGGATCGGGCGGATCAATCTTGACCGTGCCGATCTTGGTTTACCTCGTGGGACTGGATGAGAAAATTGCCATTGCTAGTTCTCTGGCGATCGTTGGCGCTATCGCTGCACTGACGTCACTGCTGAACATTCGCTCAGGCAGCATCGATTGGCGAACAACAGTCTGGTTCGGTGTGCCTGGCGTTGCAGGCACTTATGGCGGAGCCGCAGTGTCAGAATTTGCCAGCGGTGCATTCCAGTTACTGGTGTTTGCAGGGGTGATGTTGATGTCTGCCTACTTCATGTTGAGACCCCCTCGATTGAAATCTGAGCCAGTGCCGCAAAAAATTTGGGTGATTATCTGCGAAGGCCTTGTGATCGGCGGATTAACGGGGTTTGTGGGCGTGGGCGGAGGCTTTTTAATCGTCCCGGCGTTGGTGTTACTCGGCGGATTGTCTTTGCCTCGAGCTGCCGCTACCAGTGTGATCATCATTGCTGTCAAATCCGGCGCAGGACTGATTAAATACCTTGAGCTGCTAGGAAATGCGGGCTCGACGCTCGATTGGTTTTTAATTGGTAGTTTTGTTGGGTTCGGTATGGTGGGCAGTTTGATCGGGCGCAGATTGGGACAGATCATCCCACAGCGGCAGGCCGAGCAGGTGTTTTCGGTGTTTCTCATCGCGATTGCTGCCTGGATTTTATTACAGTCTGCGGGCGATCACGGCCTCATTGGATGAGGTTCCAACTCGGGCCGCTAAGAGCCGTGGTCATCGGGTTATGCACCTTGCTGTTGGGTCTTGTGAACTTTGGGGAGTTCAGCAGTCTTAAGGCTCAGACAATAGAGCGGACAGTAGAGCAGACAGTAAAAAAGGAGCGCGCTCGAATGAGTGATCTGATATCACGGGTCAAGGTTGGTCCTCAAATTCAAGTCGATGATTTGGCTCAGTTAAAATCCCTGGGCATTGAAGTGGTCATTAATAACCGGCCCGATGGCGAGGTTGCGGGTCAGCCGACCCACGAGGACATGGCGGCGGCGGCCTCCGAATTGGGATTGATCTATTATTTTATACCCGTGTCACCTGCAGGGTTGACCGAGGATAATATTCTTGCCACTCAAGCTGTTTTGAAGGAAACCGAAGGCCCCGTTTTTGCCTATTGTCGCTCGGGGAATCGCTCAGGCATCTTATTGCAAGCCGCGATTGCTGAAGCCGAGGACTCTGAGTCGGATGAGTAGGGCCGTGATCAGGGACTGGAGATGTAGAACAGTCCTGCAACCCTGATCCTCTTCGTTTCCCTGGATGTTTTAGCGACTCTCATATTTGGTTTCTTAGGGGAGGCTCTTTATACTCTTTGCTCTTCGAGCTTTCCTGGCGCCTCTGCGTCTTTGAAAAGTTCCGTTCAATGGTAATCATGAAGTAGAGGTGAGCAATGAGTGATTCAGCGTATGAGCCCCCGAAGGTCTGGGTTTGGAATAAAGGCAACGGCGGTCGTTTTGCCAATATTAATCGTCCGGTATCCGGTGCAACCCACGAGCAGGATTTGCCGGTGGGTGAGCATCCTCTGCAGCTGCACTCGTTGGCGACTCCGAATGGTGTCAAAGTCACTGTCATGCTCGAAGAGCTTCTGGAATTAGGCAAACCGGCTGAGTATGACGCGTATTTGATCAACATCGGTGAGGGTCATCAGTTTGGCAGCGGCTTTGTTGCCATCAATCCTAATTCAAAGATCCCCGCACTCTTGGACCAGAGCACAACGCCTGGAACCCGGGTATTTGAGTCCGGCGCGATCTTGTTGTACCTAGCAGAAAAATTTGATGCGTTCGTGCCCAAAGATGCGAGCGCCCGGGCAGAGTGTTATTCCTGGTTGATGTGGCAAATGGGCAGTGCGCCTTATCTCGGTGGGGGCTTTGGCCATTTCTACGCTTACGCTCCAGAGAAATGGCAATATCCAATTGACCGATTTGCAATGGAAGTCAAACGTCAGCTCGACGTCCTCGATCAAACCTTATCGGATCGAACCTATCTCTGCGGCGATGAATACACCATCGCAGATATGGCCAACTATGCTTGGTACGGCGCGCTGGTACTGCACAATATTTACGAGGCGGCTGAGTTTCTTGAGGTCTCTGGCTATAAAAACGTTGTTCGCTGGGCGAGTGCCATTGAAGCGAGGCCTGCAGTTGCTCGAGGGCGCCGGGTCAATCGAGCCTGGGGGCCAGAAGAAGAGCGCGTTCCTGAGCGTCACTCTTCAGCAGACTTTAAATAATGTGAATACTCTGCAGTCCAACGATTGACATGCAGTCTAAGTTTGAGTGACTTAGGCCGTGATGTTTTTATTGCTTCTTGCAGGTTTCTTTTTTTGGCTGATCTTTCGGGATTTTCGGGCGGAACATCCGATATCGGAAGACGCGATCAGTTTTAACCGCGCCTATCGGATGACCCTCTTGGTGCTAGGATTGGTGTGTCTGTGGTTCCCATTTGATCAATGGCGGTTCAATCAATTTTTAACCGAAAAGGCGACGATTCTCGCTGGTGGTAAAACCGTCAATATTCATTGTGATTCTGCGATTGATGCAATATTTGAAGCAGGCGTAGGGCGCGCCGGCACAGCTTATATCGAGGATCGTCAAATTATCTTCCATTATTCTTGGTGCGGAAAACTCAAAGATTATCTAGACCAACCCACCGGTGGACTAACTCGACATGAGAAATTCAGTCTGCATCTCTTTACCCATGAAGTGATGCATATTCGCGGCGAACGTGACGAGCAGAAAACCGATTGCCAGGCGATTCAGCGAGACTATCAAGCGGCGCGTCTGCTCGGTGTGCCAAAAGGCCCCGCCAAGGACATTGCACTGCATTATTACCGCAGGGAGTATCCCGAACATCCCTATTTTTCATCCCACTGTCATCCCGGCGGATCGCTGGATGAGACCCTCGCCAATTCGACCTGGCAGTTTCTCTAAGTTTGATGAGCAGCGAACGGGCGCAGACTCTGCTAGCTGGTTGGAGCTAACCTTCTCCTCCAGCCTCCTCAAAGATGTAGTCTTCAAGTTCGTCGATGGTCATCGACTGTTTTTGGACCACATACTTGAATAAATCCCCAGCGGTGACCACTGCAACCGCCTTGTTTCGATCCACCACCGGCAGGTGATGGAAGTTCTTCTGGCTCATGATATCCATGCAGGTATCGGTGAGGGTTTCCTCTCGGACATACATGACATCTTTGGTCATGACGTCTCTGACGGTGATGTCTTTTGGAGATTTCTCGCTCAAGAGCACTTTTCGAGCATAATCTCTCTCCGTAATAATCCCCGCCACTGCCGTACCCTCGTCAATCACGACCAGCGCTGCTACGTCTTCAGCGACCATCACTTCGATGGCCTCCAGAACGGATTTGTCAGCCTCAATTGAAAAAACGGTTCTTCCCTTTTGATCTAGAACATCCTTGACTGTGCTCATAAACGGCCCCCTCTGTTATTTTTAAAAGAACACGCGTTTTTTTGATTCAAGATCACTGTAGGATGCGAATCCCCTTGAATCAAGTGCGATAACCGTTTTTGTGAACCGGCAAAACCTAAACCGCCTTGTATTGAATACTCATCAAAGCAGTAAACTTTGGGTCGAAAGAGATAACTTGATCGCGATTTTGAAAACCCCGGCGAAGACTCCGCGTAAAATGTCCGGGGTCTCAGTCAGCGATCGGTTTCGGCGGCGCGCTCGCGAACGAAAGCGGCGATCGAGGCCACCGTATCCGCGGTGACCTCTGGTGCCACCTGAAAAAACCCCATATCACCACCATGGGGTGTTCCATGAACGGTTCGGGCGCTGGCGGGGACTCCGGCGGCGAGCAGGTTGCGATAAAAAGCGAGGCCCTCATCTCTTAAGGGGTCGAGTTCGTTGACAGAGATCACATGCGGCGGAAGACCTTTAAGGTCTGATGGACCGGCTTGATAGGGCCAGGCCAGAGGATTCAATTGGTTTGAGCCGTCAGGATCATAGGCTTTTACCATCGAGCGCATTACCGAACACCCCAGAAGATAATCGTCGTTTTCAACGAGAGACAGCAGCACTTCTGAGGGGTTTGCATAACCGCCGTAAATATAGGGACACATCGCATAAACCCCATCGATGGCGTCTATCCAATGCTCTGCATTGGCTTTCAGGGCCGTCGCGATCGCAAGGTTGCCGCCCCCCGACTCACCACTTAAAACCAGAGCGCTGATGTTTCATAAGTCGCGATGCTTGTTGGCCCACTGAGTGACTTCTGCGCAGTCGTTTAAACCCGCCGGGAAGGGGTGGTTACCTAATTTTCCGGCACCATTTCGATATTCGACACCGACTACCAACATGCCTTGGTTGGCGAGGGTATTGCGCCACAACGTATAGCTTGGATCTGCTGCGGTCATGATGACCATGCCCCCGCCATGGAGGTGGATGAGCCCCGGTAATCGGTCCGCACAGTCTTTAGGCCGATGAATATAGAGTGTGATCGCGTGCCCCTCAGAGCCAGTGATTGTTCTCTGGGTGACCTCTACCCCATCAAATTTGGGCATGGTGGCAAGAAGTCCCGGATGTGCTTCGGCTTGGACCTGCTCGAAGGCGAGGCAATAAGCCAAGCACTGCTCGTAAGTTGCATCAGCGGGTAAAGGTTCAAGCCCGGCGCCAAAGCCGCCCATTTGACGAACGACCTCTGCAATTCTGGGGTCGGAACGGGCATCGGTTTCGAATCGTCGGGTATCATCGCCGAGTCTTCCGGGAAGAAGGGATTGATCGATCATAGAGGTGTGCTCTGGCCATTGTCGAAGTTTCAGCGTAGCACACCGGAAGCACTAAAGTGTTTGAAGCAGAGCGGCCCGAGTGACTGGCTTGAAGTTTCAATCAGACGTCGAGAATTTTGACTGAACAGGTTATCCAAGGAAGGGATGGGTAACCTAGGCCGAGTGATCCGGGTGCATGCCCACTGATGCGATGACTGAGATCAAGACCCTGATTCAGAGGGTACTTGCCTTGCGTGCACTGACGGCAACGGGAGAAGAGTGTTAAAGTCTTCTGGCAGGATCGAGTCTGTTCCGCCGGCGGGTTAACGTGATTCGATCGCCGCGCGTCCCGATCAAAGGACCCAGTGTGTCCGTCAAAGCTGCTACTGACCTGTTTACAATCGATTACTCCCAGGAGAGCCCAATGAATCTTGAGCACATCATGTACGAGCAAAACGAGGCTGTGGTCACCATCACCCTCAATCGCCCTGAATCCCTCATCGCGTTAACGCCTGCCAAGCGAGAGGG
>CAJYBS010000117.1 GCA_913064795.1 uncultured Gammaproteobacteria bacterium | reverse complement strand
GGTGCATCACATGGTGGTCGGGCGTGCCGAAATCCAGAAGTACGACCTCTGGTAGGCCCCCCGGTCCAAGGGCACTGAAGCCTTCACTCCGAGCAGCCGTCTAACCCTAAAAACGGCTGCTCGGGGCTGCACGCCCTCTCCAAACCGGAGCGCATTCAGAATAAACGCGGACCTCTTTATACTGGCGTGCGCCATCATCTCAAGCCGCTCTTTATAGAACCTTATGAGCCCTCAAATGGGGTCTCGATCGGCACCACAACCTCACGCACGACTTGTTGCCAGACGTCATACCCAGCGGCAGACAAGTGCAGGCCGTCATCGATAAAAAGATCTGGATCTAACCGGCCATCGCCATTGAGCATAGCTGTCGCAACGTCCACATAAAAAACGCGATCGTTGCCTTCAGCAAGACTTTTAAAGGATTGGTTTACTGCCTGCATGGAGACCCAAAGGGACATTCTTGCAAGACTGGGCTTTATAGAAAAAACATAAACCCTTATCTCAGGGTCCCGAAAATGCAATTGCTCGATAATGCCCTGAAGACTGCTCACAATCGCTGCCTGGCTGATACCTCTGGCGATATCATTATCGCCCTCATAAATCATGACAGCCCGGGGCTCCAAATCCAGAACCGCTGGGTCTAAAAAGTAAGCCACGTCATTCATCACGCTGCCGCCAAAGCCTCGATTGATCGTTGTCAAAGGTTCAAAAGCCTTGGCGAATCGATCGCTCGTACTCCAGAACCGCATACTGGAGCTACCGACCCCCACGACGGCGCGACTTGGCCCAGGGACGCCAGCGGCCCAATCCTGGATCACAGCCCGATAGCGTTCGGGATCGGGCCAAGGTGCCTCTTCAGCCGCAGGACCGCTCGCTGGCACGCTGATCAAAACGAGGAAGATCAAATATAAAGCGCAGCGGCGTTGATACCGCAGCATTTTGAGCGATCCCATGAGTGAGCGTTGCTTTGGGTCAAAGGTCAGTGGAGCAGCCCCAGGGTGGGGGCTGATTGCGTCACACAACTCGGGGGTGGGACGGGAACATCGAGGGTCATTCACGGCGTTCTCACACTGTCCAACGCGTTCGAATAAAATCCTAGCCTGCTGGCGCCACTGAATTTTTTGCCTTCTCAAACTTTTCGAGGGTGGCATCAATCTCCTCACCAATCTCAGCGAGCACCACCGCCACAACACGCCGATTCCGCGCGCGGCCTTCAACGGTTTCGTTATCAGCTATGGGATAAAACTCTCCATAGCCAATGGCGGCAAGTCTGTCCGCTTGGACTCCGGTAAACTCAAAAAGCCGCACCACCGTTGCAGCCCGACCCCCGGAGAGCTCCCAATTAGACGGAAACATCTCAGTGTTAATAGGGACCGTGTCGGTATAGCCCTCGACATGCACATGGTTGGAAAAATCCATCATCACACGACCCAGTTCGGTCAAAATAGGAACCACTCGGGGATACAAGGTGGAGGAGCCACTGTCAAAAAGCACCGATGAGTTCATCTCAATCTCAATCCAATATTCGCTGCGCTGAACCGTGATCGCGCCCTGCTCAATCATCTCTCGCATCGCGGCTTCGACCCGCTTCTGGATTTTATCGAGCTGCTTGCTGGCTTGATCGAGCAACTCTTGATCGACATCCGCGAGCTTGGCCATTTGGCGCATCTCAACCGGCCGTATGGGCCTTGGTGTCGGCTCTGACATGGCGACGTCGGGACGCTCAGACGGGGCTCGCACAATTTGCCCAACCTGCACCGGTTCAAGAGAACGCTGAGGATCCGTAAAGGCTGCGGTTAGGGATTCGGACAACACTTTAAACTTTCCGGTATTGACCACCGAAATGGAGTACATCATGACAAAGAAGGCAAAGAGCAGGGTAATAAAATCGGCATAAGACACCATCCATCGCTCGTGGTTGGCATGCTCTTCTGGCTTTTTCTTCCTGCCCATGGCGCCGCCTCCGGTTAGGTCTCGTAGCTGCGGAGTTGATCTTCTAAGTTACGTGGATTTTCCCCGGAAGCGATCAGCACAACCCCTTCGACAATCATAAATCGAAACTGGGCTTCCTCCTCCGCGAGAATTTTGAGCTTAACCCCCCAAGGCAGGAAAATCAGATTGGCTGAGAGCAGTGCATAGACCGTCGCACAAAAGGCTGTGGCAATCCCTTGGCCCACTTGGTTAGGGTCACTCAAATCGCCCATGACGACGATCAAAGCGAGTACAGCGCCGATAATTCCAATTGTCGGCGCGTAGCCTCCCAGCTCAGAGTAGAACTTCGAAGCCGCGACATCTAAGTTTTCGTGGGTTTCGAGCTCGATTTCCATAATCTTTCGAATCGACTCCGGCTCTCGCCCGTCGACCAACATCCTCAGTCCCTTGCGCGCGAAAGAGTTGTCTTCGGTTTCCGAAACACCTTCGAGACCCAGCAAGCCTTCTCGTCGAGCGATTTGCGCCCAGTCGACCATCTTGTCAATCATCTCACCTGGGTTCAGCTTGGGAGGGACAAAGAGCTTCGACGTGGTTTTTAGCACATGACGACCATGAGCGAGCGGGAGCCCAATCAATCCACAACCGATTGATCCGCCCAATACAATGAGCCATGCCCAAGGGTGCCAAAGCACCGACAGCGGATCACCACCCTCCCCAATATAACCACCAAAAACGGCAACAAAACCGAAGACCATGCCAACGACGGTTAATATATCCATAGTTACTGACCTCTTTTCTCAACCGCTCGATGTGCAGATCTCATGTCCAATCGACCATCTTCGCTCGGATTCGAGTGAGCGCTTGACTGTGTATTTGGCTGACCCGGGATTCGCTCACTTCAAGCACCTGCCCGATTTCCCGCAAATTTAGGTCTTCCTGATAGTACAGCGCCATCATCATTTTTTCTTTTTCGGGCAATTGGTCAATCGACGCCATCAGCGCAGCTTTAAACCGCTGATCCTGCATCAACGCCTCCGGGCCCGCTTCTGATTCCTCGGCGCGATGGCTCTCCTCGGTGTCCTCGAGCAGCAGCAATTGGCAGCCTGCAGTCGCATTGAGCAGACTGTGGTACTCCTCTAGGATCACCCCAAGCGCAGTCGCCACCACCTGATCAGCAGCCTGGCCACCATTTCGAGCTTCGACTTCTCGAACCGCACCCGCAAGACGACGCGCTTTTTCGTGGACCGATCGGGGCGCCCAAGATAATTTCCTGAGCTCATCTAGCATCGCCCCTTTAATTCGAATCCCAGCATAGGTCTCAAAGCTCGCGCCTTGATCTGGGGAGTAACTCCGAGCGGCACTGAGCAGCCCAAGTAACCCGGACTGTTGAAGATCATCAAGTTCAACGGAACTCGGCAGCCGGGCCAAAAGATGCAGCGCAATCCGCTTAACCAGCGGCAGATGCAGAGCAATTTGCTCATTCTGCTGCACTTTTTGTTGACTGGCGTAGACCGAAGCGGCGTTCATAATCACTCAGCCCCGGCAACTTTTGGCACTGGCGTTGCTGCAGCCAACAAGCGCTCGACAAAAAATTGTAGATAGCCGGTTGCCTGATCCGGCATCGGCCATCGCTCAATTTTTTCGCAGATCCGGTTCAGAGATTTTGACGCAGGACTCCGAGGATAAGCTTCAACAACGGGCTTCTGAGATCTGACGGCGCGCCGCAATTGCTCATCAAAGGGCACTGTACCCAAATATTTAAGACCCACTTCTAGAAATCGGTCCGTGGTATTCAAGAGTTTTTCGTAGAGATTAAGCCCTTGGCTTTCGTCTTGAACCATATTGGCTAAAATTTGAAACTGTTTAACGCCATGGCGCGATGACAGCACCTTGATCAAAGCGTAGGCATGTGTCAGTGAGGTGGGCTCATCACAGACCACCACGATCACTTCTTGACACGCCTTCGCAAAAGACACGACGCCTTCAGCAATTCCTGCCGCGGTATCCACAATCAAAACATCGATGGGTTGCTCCAGCGCACTAAAGGCACTGATCAAGCTTGCATGCTCGACACTGGTCAACTCGGCCATCCGCTCGACACCCGAACTCGCGGGCACCACATGGATCCCCAAAGGCCCGGGGACAATCACTTCATCAAGGGTTTTATCGCCAGAAATCACATGCTGCAAGTCAAACTCGGGTTCAAGCCCCAGCAATACGTCGACGTTCGCCAGTCCAAGGTCAGCATCCATCAGCATGACCTCCCGACCGGCAAGCGCGAGTGAGGCCGCAAGATTGACCGAGACATTGGTCTTTCCCACACCCCCTTTGCCGCTCGTCACAGCTATGACTCTCACTGGATCAGGCATGAATTTGATAGTCCTCGTTTTCTTCGCTATTCGCACGTTGAGATATTTTCATCATAGCAAACGCACAACCTAGAAGGGATGCGATTTTCGCCAACTTTATATCCGACATTCCTTGTCCGTGACAGGTATAGGCCAAGGGCAATTCGGTTCTCAGCAACGTCGATAATCCAGAACCTAGATTAATGGCTTCATCCATTTTTGTCAGCACCGCTGCGTGAACCGGCGTATGACAGTATTGCTCAACCACCTGTTCTGCCAAGCCCAGTTGGCTGGTCGCAGAGACAATCAAAAGATTTTTAGGCTGGACCCCATTGATCTGTAATTCGCTGAGGTGACGATTGATTTTGACGTCCCGTTCATTCATTCCAGCCGAATCAATCAGAATCAGCTTTTTATCTCGACTAGATTCTAAGGCTTGATCCAACTGCTGAGTATCCACCGCCACCTGAACTTGAATGTTGAGCAGCTTACCAAAGGTCATGAGCTGATCTTGGCCACCAATCTTAAAAGCGTCGGTCGTAATCAACGCAATGTTCTCACGGCCATGCTGAAGCGCGTAACGGGCCGCCAGTTTTGCAACCGTGGTGGTCTTGCCGACGCCAGTGGCGCCAATAATCGCAAATATACCGCCATTATCAATGATCTCGCAGCCTGTTTCCGTGAGCGCCTCCCCCCACAGCCCGAGAAGATAGCGCCATTGCTCGGCCTCGCCATCTTGGGTTTGATAAGCTTCAGCGTCAAACGTTGCCAGAACCTCATCGAGGCTGCCGGCATTGAATCCAAGGTCCATCAATTGGTGCCTGGCCTCAGCGACTTGTCCTTGATCGCCTCTGCGCTCGGCCCTGAGTTTCGATAACTCTCCCACTAACAATTTTTTGAGACTGCCCAATTCTTCCTGTAAGTCATTTAATGCATCCGTCCCCAGGGAAGTAATCTGGTGAAGCTTGGGCACGGCGCCTTTTTGCCGGGGCTGGGTCAAACTTTGTCCACCGAGCGGCGCAATCTGACCGCTCGTCACAGCTTGGGGCTGTCCCTGCTCGGAACTTCGCAGTCCTTGCGCGTCAGCGCCTTGATCAAAGGCAGGGTCTGCAGCAGAGGCCGTGATGGCCCGGGGATCAAACGTTATTTCCGCGGTTTGCGCGGAAACCGGTTCCACCGAGGACTGGGACGGCACTCGGGGATCCTCTGATCTACCCGAAGAAGCTAAAGAAGATCGCCCAAAGTCAGAAACTTCGACAGTGGGTTTTCTTTTTGCAGCTTGACTGACATCCAGAGACTCAGCATCGAACTGATTGGTCGCCAAAATCTCTATTTTTTGACCGACCCTACGATTAGAGAGAATGACCGCTTCAGGTCCCAAAAGACTCCGAACACTGAGCATTCCCTCACGCACGTCATCTGCCAAAAACCGTTTAATCTCCATAATTCTCTCCAAACACTCAGTCCCAAGACCGAGTTTGTTCCTTTCTATTATTTGCTATGGGGCCTCGGCATCTATGCGGCTTGCGCGCTACCCACAGTCCCAACAACTCTAATCTGTTTCTCAGCAGGAATTTCGTCATAGGCCAAAACATGAAGCCCACGATGATTACTCTTGACCAAACTGGCCAACCAGAGCCGGATGGTCGATGCGACGAGCAATACAGCCGGCTTGCCTGGATTTTCCATCTCGATCACCCCTTCGTTGATCTGCTGCAACATTTGCTCGGCCAACCCGGGCTCTAACCCCATGGATTGCTGTTGGCCTCGTACTGCATCTTGCAACATTTGTTCCAACCTTGGCTCGAGGGATAAAACCTCGAGCTCAGGCGCTAACCCATTGATTTGCTCATAGATTGTTCTTGATAAAGCGATTCGAACGCCGGTGGTTAGGGCGTCGGGATCTTGACTCTTAAGCGCGCCTTCCGCCAAAGCCTCGGCGATGCTGCGCGGATACTTAGTCGGTACCCCCTCCATGAGCAAGTTCGCTACCCCTTGACGCGCGGCCCCCCCGCTCTGAAGGCTCGGCCCTAAA
>CAJYBS010000116.1 GCA_913064795.1 uncultured Gammaproteobacteria bacterium | reverse complement strand
CTCAAGATCACCCCCGCCCATCACTGTACCGATGACGAAGTCGGGCAACGCCATGATTTACCACTGCTCACCATGATGAACCCTGACGGAACAGTGTGCGAGGGCATGCCAAGCGCGTACCAGGGACTCGACCGCTTTGAGGCTAGAAAACGCATCATTGAAGATCTTGAATCTGAGGGTTGTTTGGCCAAGGTCGAAGACCACACCCTGATGGTTCCTCGGGGAGAAAAATCTGGGGTGATCGTGGAACCCTTGCTGAGCGATCAATGGTTCGTTCGGGTTGATCCTTTGGCTCAGCCCGCCATCGAAGCCGTGGAAAACGGCCAGATCAGCTTTATTCCTCAGCAGGCAGAGAATATTTATTTTGCCTGGATGCGCGATTTGAAGGATTGGTGTATTTCCAGGCAACAATGGTGGGGTCACAGAATCCCAGCCTGGTATGACGAAGCAGGGTCCGTTTATGTCGGCCGAAACGAAGCCGAGGTCCGCGCCAAAAACGGACTGGCGGAGACCGCCACACTGCATCAGGATGATGATGTCCTTGACACCTGGTTTTCATCGGCGCTCTGGACATTTTCAACCCTCGGCTGGCCCGAGCAGACCGATGCTCTGAAAACGTTTCACTCCACCAAACTGATGGTCACCGGTCACGACATTATCAGCTTCTGGGTGTCTCGGATGATTATGATGACCCTGAAGTTCATGGATGAAGTCCCGTTCGAGAAAGTCTACATTCATGGCCTTGTGACCGACGCGGACGGTCAAAAAATGTCCAAATCTAAAGGCAATGGCCTTGATCCGATGGATATCATTGATGGTATCTCGGCAGAAGCACTGGTCAAAAAGCGAACGGAAAAGTTACTACAAGCGCGTCAAAAAGAAAGGATTGAACGCGCAACTAGGAAAGAGTATCCAGAGGGTATTGAAGCCCATGGTACCGATGCGCTGCGCTTTACATTCTGCGCCATTGCCACCAGCGCGCGATCGATGCGATTTGATTTGAAGCGCGTGGACGGATACCGCAATTTCTGCAACAAGCTCTGGAACGCTGCCAATTTTGTTGCGATGAATACCCAAATATTGGTGGCGTCCCCCTCTCGTGAAGAATCGACCGCTGATCGATGGATCCGAAGGCAGTTCCAGGAGACGAGCAACGCGGTTAACCGTGCTTTTGACGACCACCGCTTCGATCTCGCCGCAAAGCACATCTACGAATTTATCTGGGACGAGTTCTGTGATTGGTACTTAGAGCTCTGCAAACCTGTTTTGTCATCCAGCGACAGTACTGATGCACAAAAGTCCGGTACCCAGCACTGCTTACTTGAAACCCTTGAGTCGATTTTAAGGCTCGCGCATCCTTTAATCCCTTTTATGACCGAAGCGTTATGGCAGAAATTGCCCGCAGAATTTAGAAAAGGACCTTCGATCATGATCGCTGCGTATCCAGATTCGATCAAATTTGACTCAACCACTGACCCGGCGAGCGGAGACATCGAATGGGTTAAAGCTGTTGTCGGCGCCGTGAGAAACATACGCGGAGAACAAGATATCGCTCCCAGCAAGCGCATCACTATTTTACTTCAAGCCGGTGACGCCGAGGACCTTCGGAGGCAACAACAATTCGCCCTGTTACTTGATGCCCTTGCAAAACCAGAAACCATGACCTGGATCAATCCTGACGCCGAGCCCCCACCCTCTGCCATTCAAATTGTCGGGGCGCTCAAAATATTGGTGCCGCTTGCCGGGCTCATCGACAAATCGGCGGAGCTGGAGCGCCTGGATAAAGAGATTACTAAACTCGACAAAGAAGTTCAGCGTGTTAACGGGAAACTGGCCAACCCCGCCTTCCTTGCCAACGCGCCACCCGAAGTCGTTGATAAAGAGCGCGCTAAAGTCGCGGGTTATCTGAAGCAGAAAGCGGATTTTGAGATACAGAAACAGCGGATTACCGCCATTTAGACTCGTTTCATGCTCATTTTGAATGATTACCCGTAATCATTCAAAAAAATACTTGGACAAGCTGGCTCGTCTGTGCATTAATTATTCCCGAGCGTAGGAATGCGCTAAGTAAAACAAGAGGTGGGAAAGATGTCAGATAGACAAATGGGGACGGTGAAGTGGTTCAATGATTCCAAAGGTTTTGGTTTTATTGAGCGTGAATCCGGTGAGGACGTTTTTGTTCATTTTCGCTCGATCCGGGGCGAGGGTTTTCGAACGCTGAAACAAGGCGCAAGCGTTGAGTTCGTGATCTCAGAAACGGAAAAGGGGTTTCAAGCAGAGGATGTCGCTGAGGTTTAGCCGCATCACGGTTATCGCTCGTCGCGTCAAACCGCTTAAACATCCAGGCCAGCCATCAAGATGGCTGGTTTTTCTGTGCCTATAAATTAGCTTTTTTTCCGAGGGATTACACTCTTGTGTCAATCCTGATTTCAGTGAGAAGCTTCATTTTAAAGGTGCGTCTTATTGAAAGTACTGATTTTCTAAAGTGCTGCTTCTCTAAAGTGCTGCTTTTCAGTTGTAAAAAACTTCTTTTACCACGCTGTACCGTTTTATTTGAACGCTGCACAGTTTCTTCTCTAGGTACCTCTAACCAACGCTCTTAGCTGTCTCTATTATCCAACATCATCTTTTGATATCCGCGCCTTTTAACCACCGACCCCTGTTTAAACCCCGCCCACTTTGAGTATCACCTTACCAACCGTCACATCCGAGGCCACCAACGCTTGAGCATCTTCCGCGCGATCCATTGGGAAGACCTCGTGGATAATGGGCTTGATCTCACCCTCTTCGATTTTGGGCCATACATATTGCTCAAGCTCGGCCATCACTGAGGTCTTTTCCGGGAGAGGCCGAGTCCGCAGGGTTGACCCCACCACCTTGAGCCGTTTCATCATTAACTTCGCTAGATTAATTTCACAGGCTGCACCGCCCATCAGTCCAATGAGGACTAATCGGCCATTCATTCTGAGCCCATCGAGATTATCAGATAGGTATTGCCCACCCACGGGATCCAGGATGACGTCACAACCCTCGGGCCAGAGTGCACTGAGAGCCTCCAAAAAACTGCCATTCCGACGATCGTGCCCGCCTGCTGCTCCTAGGCCCAAGCAAGCCTGAATTTTTTCAGTTGACCCTGCGGTTACAAAACATTCAGTCCCAAAGGCCCGACAAAGCTGTATGCCGGCAGTACCGACCCCACTGGCCCCCGCATGCAAAACGACCCGCTCTCCTGGCTGCAACCGGGCTTCAATGAAAAGGTTAAGCCAGGCTGTGGCAAAAACCTCGGGCAGCGCTGCTGCAGATTCAAAATCCAGTCCTGCGGGAATTGAGACCGCACTGCCCTCATCGACGAGCACCCGCTCGGCATAGCCGCCTCCGGCCAACAACGCGCAAACTGAATCACCCGGTCCATGGCGAGTCACCGCACTGCCGACAGCTAAGACAACACCCGCACACTCTAATCCCATAATTTGAGAGGCGCCCTGGGGCGGCGGATAAAGACCACGACGCTGCATGAGATCTGCCCGATTAACGGCAGACGCCCTGACTTCAATCAAAATCTCATGGGGCCCCGGCTCACCGATCTGAGCTTCGGTCCAAACCAGCGCCTGTGACTCATTGACGACAATGGCTTTCATTTCATTCTCCTGGTCTCTATCCAATATCGTTCTAGATCAACCATCCTAAACCTAGAGCATTTCTAGCGATGACGATCAATAATGGGGCGGTGGACCTTCGGGGCTTTTTGTGTCGCCCTGATTGATCTGCTTTAGCTGATCAGAGAGCAACCGCACACTGTCTTCGAGCGCCAAGATCTGCCGCTGCTGGGTGAGAACCGCCTCCTCCAGCTTTTGCAATTGATCTTCCTGAAAAGCCAATTTCATCTCTAACTCTGCAATTTTTTCTGGGTCGGACACTCGATCGCCTGCATTGATCCTTTCAGTAGAGGGTTCTCACCTTAACACCCTGCTCAGTCAAATAGGCTTTAATCTCGCTAATGGTGAAGTGTCCATAATGGACCATAGACGCCACCAACGCCGCATCCGCTTTGCCTTCCGTCAGAACTTCCGCCAAATGCGCTGGGGTTCCTGCCCCGCCAGATGCCACCACAGGCACCGACACTGCCTCTGAAACCCACCGTGTCAAATTGATCTCATAGCCTTCCTTAGTCCCATCGGCATCGATCGAATTCACTACGATTTCCCCGGCTCCCAGCGCACAACCTTCCTTTGCCCATTGGATTGCATCAAGACCCATGGCTTTACGGCCACCATTGATCACTACTTCATACCCACTGGGGCAGGCGGTATTAGGCGCTACTTGTCGAACATCCATCGACAAGACCGTATTTTGGGCGCCAATCGCTTGGGCACAGTCTTTGATCAACGTCGGCCGAAGGACTGCGGCGGAATTCACATTAATTTTCTCCGCGCCTGCTCTGAGTAGCGCATCAGCATCTCCGAGGGTTCGAATGCCCCCGCCGACAGAAAAGGGAATGAAAATCTCCTGAGCAACGTTCGCGACAACATCGAGCATAATATTTCGATTGTCGCTTGATGCAGTGATGTCGTAGAAGACCAACTCATCAAGTCCTTCTTGATAGTATTGCCGAGCTTTTGCCACTGGATCCCCAATGGTTTGGGTATCGACAAACTTGATGCTTTTAGCCAATTGGCCATCTTTTACATCCAAACAAGCAACGACCCGTTTACTCAACATCCAGCACCACCCCACTGACCAAAAGCGGCTAACAATTCAAGACCGAATCGACCGCTCTTTTCGAGATGAAACTGTGTTGCAAACAGATTATCTCGACCAATCACGCTGGCAAACGTCCGCTTGCCATACGTTGTTTGAGCGATCACGTCGGCCTCAAAGGTTGGTACGGCATAGTAGGAATGCACAAAATAAAACTCAGCACCGGTCGGCATGCCTTTATGAATGGGATGGTCTTGGAGTGCATTGACGGCATTCCAGCCGATTTGGGGCACCTTGTTCTCAGCGCCTTCGAAGTCGAAACGGCGGCACTCCCCTGGAATGAGGCCCAAGCATGTGCGATCTCCTTCTTCCGGGCGATCCAGTAAAATTTGCAACCCCAAACAAATGCCCAGAAGCGGTCGGCCTGATTGAGCAAATGCTAACAACGCTTCATCGAGCCCCAATCGGCTCAGAGTGACCATCGCTGATTCCGCAGTACCCACCCCAGGAAAAATAACCCGATCCGCCTCGACGATCGTCTTGGGGTCTGCAGAAACACGCGCTTTAAGGCCTACAGCCTCACAGGCACGATAAACGCTCCCGAGGTTTCCGGCTTCATAATCAACGATGATGACCGAATGGCCCACAACATGCTCCTTCTTCGCGCCAGCATTATACTGGCAAACGACGCTGGGAGGGGACTCCAATCGCCCAACAGGTCAGATTCAGGCACCCTGAATGAAAACCGTGTAAAAACCATCTCTAAAAGCGGTGTCGTAGGCTGATGACAAGACGCGAATGCGGTTTAGAAGTTATACTGGCTTTGAGTCAAGACTCTAAAACAAGCAACCTTCGAGGGCGATTTTTTGAACGAATCTGAACATTCCAAGGTTGCATCACCTCGATACACGGCACGTGGTGTCAGCGCCGAGAAGCAAGACGTCCATCAGGTGGTGGATCAGCTCGATCCCGGGTTGTTTCCAGGTAGCTTCTGCAAGGTCGCGCCAGACGTTTTAGGCGGCGATCAGGATTATTGCAATGTTATCCATGCCGATGGCAGCGGCACAAAGTCCATTCTCGCTTACCTGCATTATCGAGAAACCGGTGACACCGACGTTTTCAAGGGCATTTCTCAAGACAGTATCGTGATGAATCTTGATGATCTCATTTGCGTTGGCGCCGTCGATCATATCTTGATCTCCAATACCATCAACCGCAACGCGCGCAACTGTCCAGGGGAGGTCATCAGGGCGCTGATTGAGGGCAGTGAGGCCTTTATCCAATCCATGCGCGATCTCGGCGTCGAACTGATTCCCGGCGGTGGTGAAACTGCTGATGTCGGTGATTTGACGGGCACACTCACCGTCGACAGTAATGCCGTTGTTCGGCTGCCTCGGGAGAGCATTATCAGCAACGCCATTGCCCCAGACATGGTGATCGTCGGCCTCGCCTCAGACGGACAGAGTCACTATGAAAGCACACCGAACAGCGGTATCGGCAGCAATGGCTTGACCAGTGCTCGGCATGACCTCTTAAGCCCTTATTATGGGGAGCACTACCCTGAGACTGTTGATCCAGCAACCCCGAGCGATCTCGCCTACTGCGGACGCTACCGATTGAG
>CAJYBS010000115.1 GCA_913064795.1 uncultured Gammaproteobacteria bacterium | reverse complement strand
TTGTCCTCGACTTCGCGCGCAAGTCCAACTTTATTTCTCAAGCAAGGGTTAGTACTTGTACTCCTCAAGTTTGAAGGGACCCTCAGTCGAGACATTAATGTAATCCGCTTGATTCTGAGTCAGACGAGTAATGGTGCCGCCGAACCCTTCCACCATGTACAGAGCCACTTCTTCATCCAGCGCTTTGGGCAGTACTTCGACCGTCACAGGTTGTCGTTGCTTGATGTCATGGCTCGCCCAAGCACGCTCATACAGGTACATCTGAGCAAGCACTTGATTGGCAAAAGAGCCGTCCATAATCCGTGATGGGTGACCTGTGGCGTTGCCAAGATTAACCAACCGTCCCTCTGAGAGTAACAAGATGTAATCCGTTGGATCATCGCTTCTGAAAACTTTATCTACTTGAGGCTTCACTTCTTCCCAGCGCCAATTGTCCCGCATGAACTGCGTGTCAATTTCGGTGTCAAAGTGTCCAATGTTACAAACAATCGCATTTTTAGCGACGGTCGAGAGTAGGTTGGCATCGCAGACATGGACGTTGCCGGTACAGGTGACAATCAGATCGGTGCCTGCCATGAGTCGATGGTCAATATCCTCAATATTACCGGTGTTGATGCCGTTGACATAGGGAGAAACCACTTCATAGCCGTCCATGCACGCTTGCATGGCGCAAATAGGATCAACCTCTGTCACTCGGACAATCATGCCTTCCTGCCGAAGGCTTTGCGCTGATCCTTTGCCGACATCGGCGTAGCCGATAACGAGGGCTGTCTTGCCGGCCATTAACATATCCGTCGCGCGTTTGACGGCGTCGTTGAGGCTGTGCCGACAGCCATATTTGTTATCATTTTTTGATTTGGTGACTGAGTCATTGACGTTGATCGCGGGGACTTTCAATTCGCCGTCTCTGAGCATTTCTTGTAAACGATGAACGCCAGTTGTGGTTTCCTCGGTGATGCCATGGATTGCATCGAGCATTTCAGGATATTTGTTGTGTACCATCTCGGTCAGGTCGCCACCATCATCTAAAATCATGTTGGCAGCCCATGGTTTGCCCTCAGACAAAATGGTCTGTTCGATACACCAGAAGAATTCTTCCTCGGTCTCGCCCTTCCAAGCAAACACCGGAATGCCGCTGGCAGCAATTGCAGCCGCGGCATGGTCTTGGGTAGAGAAAATATTACAAGATGACCAGCGCACATCTGCACCGAGTTCGACCAACGTTTCGATGAGTACGGCGGTTTGTATCGTCATGTGGATACACCCCAAGATATTGGCGCCCGCGAGGGGTTGCTCAGCTTTGTATTTGGCGCGGAGCTTCATCAGCGCTGGCATTTCGGCTTCGGCGAGCGTGATCTCGGCGCGGCCATAATCCGCTAGATTGATATCGGCGACTTTATAATCGTTCATTAATGTTCCTTAAGTTCGGTTGCGAAGGTGAGTGTTTGTTGAAGGTTAGTGTTTATTAAAAATTCGAAGCTGGATTTGGAAGCCATTTTTGAGGCCCAAAAAGGCGCTCTGGCCACGCAGAAACCCGCTTGATTCGGCCCACTGATCGAGGTCCACAGGCTCAAAACCTAGCCATAAGTCGCCGCAAATATCTCTGGCCCAATCTTGCTGATGCGGGCATAAGTCAACAAGCAGCAAACGGCCAGAGGGCGCTAGAAGTTCTGCCGCTGTTTGAAAAAACGCAGAAGGCGACGGCAGGTGGTGAAGCACCATGTTGCAGACCAATAGGTCTGCGGGAAAATCGAGGTTTAGGCGCTCATAGTCTTCAAGCAAGAAGCTGACATTGGTCAGTTGTTCGTGCTCCGCGAGAGCGCGGGTTTTATTCAGCATGGGCTCGGCATTGTCAACAACCATGACGGATTTAAAGTGTGTGCACAGAAGTTTGAGCAAAGGACTGTCGCCAGCGCCAATCTCTAGGACCCGGGTGCTTTGCGGCATTTTTTCGTTGCCGATGAGATCCCCCACGCAACCTGCGTAGTGCGCGTAGGAAGTAATGAGTTCTTGATTCTCTTGAAGATCAGCGGCGCAGCGCTTGAAGAATTCTGCGGATTGGTGACTACGCTCGTCGTACACTTCGCGCCGCTTGGCCTCAAGTGCATCCGACAGTTTAAGATCATCGAGGGTTTCGAGGAAGGCTCGGGTCAGCTCATTGAGGCTGTCCTCGGGTGCGAGCATCGCTCTGCGGTAGAATATAGAGGTTCCTTCACGCTTGGTTTCGAGTAGCCCCGCAGCCGTCAGAATCTTGAGATGATGGCTCATCCCCGACTGGGGTGTTGTGGTAATGTGACAGAGTTCAAAGACACCAAATGAGTTGTCTTTAAGTAACCGCAGGACGTCCAGCCTGAGCGGGTCTGCGACGGCTTTTCCGAAGGCAAGAAGCTCTGTGGGAGTCTGTGTAGGGGGTAATGACGCGGCTTTCATGTAAGCTATATCAAAATTTTTCGATATATTAATGGCATTCTTGGAAAAAGCAACTCAATATCAAAATATTTTGATTTATATAAGGGAGGCCTCTTGTCATCGATCCGTCAAATACAAGCCAAGTACGATGCTGAAGAAGACCGCTTGCTTTTGCGTGTCGGTACCGAACTTGATGAGGCTCATGGCATTTGGCTGACTCGCCGCTACTTGCAATTGGTTTTAACGGCTTTGGCGCAGTACGCTGATGCAGACCCTGACGTGGGGGTCCATGAATCACCGTCCGATCGCCAGGATATTAAGGATTGGAAAGCCCGTCAGGCCCTAGGTAAGGCAAATTTTGATACCCCCTTTGAAGCCGACAATGATCCCCCACCTTCTGGCCTGTTGAATGCGCCATTGGCGTATAAGCTCAATTATCGAATCGCGAAGAATCAGCTTTACCTGACCTTGCTGCCCAAACAGGGCGAAGGGTTCAACATTGCACTGAATCATGAAGTTGCTGCTTCAATGACCGCGATTTTACAGGCAGCGGCTGCCAAAGCAGACTGGCGAATCAACCCACCTCTTGATCCTGTCTCTCAGCAGAATCTCAAGATCATCAATTAAACTTAACTCGTTTTAGCACTCGGTGTGGGAATTGAGGGCAGTGTCACGGATACGCGAACGCCTGACGGCTCTCTAAGGTTCTCGACCTGCACCGAACCCGAGTGATGGTCTGCAATCACCCGGACCACATAGAGCCCCATTCCGAAATGCAAACGATTATCAGGATTGTTAGCGCGAGCCGTCACCATGGAATCAAAAATGCTGCTGAGCAAATTCTCGGGTATCCCCGGTCCTTCGTTGCTGATCGAAAGTGTTAGATCTGGCCCGTTGGCTCGCAGTCGTATGTCGATCGCGCCATTGGGGGCTGAGAAATCGATGGCATTGTCGATCAGCTTATCGAGCATTTGTTCGATCCTATAATCACAGATTAAGGCGAAGTGAGGCTTGGTGCTGGCCTCAAAGAGGAAGGATCGATTGGGCTGCGTGAGCCGGCAATTGCCGACATATGCGCCGAGCAGAAGATTCAGATCGATGGGCTCCATATCCTCACTGATGAGGGCTTCCTCTAAATTGGCGGCATCGGCCAAATTCTGTACGATCAGCCCGATGCGGTTGAGCCCGCGCCGTGCGCTCTCGAGGTATCGTTCTCGTCCCTCGGGACTGGGTTCCGAGGCAAGGTTTTCGAGGGATGTTGAAAGGGTATTGAGTGGGTTGTTAATTTCGTGGCGCAGTGTGCGAGGCATGTTCTCTAAAAACTGATTGTGCTGGTGTAGGCGCGTCAGCATGTTTGAAATACCCCGGGCTAGGTCTCCCAGTTCATCTCCAGAACCAGTCTCGGCGGCCAGTCGACTCGAGGTCAGACGACCATAGCGATCGATGACGCTGCTGGCCTCATTGCCCAGACGCCGGATTCGCCGAGCAAGGCGCGCGGAAAACATCAGTATGATGCCGGCGAACAAGATGACAGAGATGACCGAAAAATTGACGATCCGCTTTAAGGCGTCTCGCCTTAAATTTAAAATGCGATCCGTATTTTGCTTTAAGACGACGGTTCCAAGGATTGTTTCGTTGTCGATGATTGGGTGGGCCGCGACAATAATTTCGCCATCGGTTGCGGATGAAAAGTACGCCACTGTCGGCGAGCCCGCGAGTGCTTTTTTGATGATCTGACTTTCATCGCCATCACTGGTGGTTGCCAAGGTTCGCTCAACCAATGCATAAAAGGGGTCCAGCAACCATTCAGAAAGTGTTGTCATGTTCAAAAAGTTGATGCCGGAAGTGTCCTCACTGAAACCATCGTCGCCAGATCGATAACTGCCAATCTCGGCCCGAATACGACTTTGGGCGTCAATCACTTGGATATTAGCACCGGAGTAACCGAGGCCTTCAATGATTCTAAGAACCTCTGGCGTCTTTAGTAAAACAAGGCCGAAGGCCTCACGACCGCCTGAAGGTAGGGTTCCCGTAATCGATTCAATGGCCCGGGATGAGGCATTGTCCACATCAACAACCGCGAGGCCAAAATTTCGAGTGGAGCCGAGGAGCGCGAGTGGAATCCGAAATTCAAGCGCATAGCCCGTTGGCGTCCTGATTAACACCCCCGGTACTTTGTTTTCAGCCTCTCCCTTAACCGCGTATCGCCAGTTTTCATCGACAAGGTAGGCGGTCGTAATGCCCGCTTCCGTGGCGGTGATTGCAAGTTGGTTGGTTTGGCCGCGGTAATCGGTATCAGTAGTTCTCACGTGATCTGATAGGTCGAGGCGAAGGATCTCCTTGTCCCTAAAGATCACGCGATCATCGAGTACCTGAACCAAGGCATAGACTTGACCGTTGTGCTCGCCAAGCACGAGATAGAATTGATTGACGGCATCCGGATCGTTGCTGAGCAGAGAGGCCTGTCCGAAGCCCACGTTGTAGTCCAGCACATTTTCCCAATCGGTATTGTTGCCATCGATTCTGATGGGCTTTTCCAGCGGGTGGGCATAGAGCTTTTCGTAACCCTCTGGGCTGAGGGGTAGCTCATCAAACAGATCCGAGCGACCATTGAGCAATGTTGAGATTCCCTCAGCAGTGAGCAACTGCGCGTTTGCTTGGCTGTCGACGAGAATCTCCTCCATTTCACTCAAATAGAGGTAGCTAAACCACGGGATCACGACCAAGATAAAGCTGGTCAGAATAAAAAGTTTGGTTCCGAGTTTAGGGCCTTTATAGCTCAGGGCACCCATGGCTTATTGATTGGACCACCGGTAACCAAAACCGTACTCGCTCTTGATGCACTTAAAGTCGGGATCGATGGCTTCGAATTTTTTGCGTATGTTTCGCATGTGTGTATTGATGGTGTTGTTGGTAACCCAGGATTGCATGGTCGCGTTCATTAGGGTGTCATAAGAGACTGCGTGCCCAGGCACTCTGACCAATTTCGCGAGCATTCTAAACTCTGTGCCGGACAAATTAATGGGATTGTTCTGCCATGAAACTAGGAGTGCTTCTTGATCAATCGACATGTCGCCAACAATTTTCGCCTCCGTTGAACCCTTAGCGGCAAGGTTCCTCGCCTCGTGAATCCGCAGCAAAGAGCTGATTTTCTCTGACAGGTAATCGAGGGAGATGGGTTTAGGTAGGTAGTCCCAGGCACCGAGCCTGAGACCGCTGATTTTATCAATCTCGGCGATGCGCTCGGTCAAAAAGATAACGGGCAGATTGGGTGATCGGGCCAGTAGATCCCTGCAGAGCTCAAAGCCAGCATCAACCTCATCCCCCAAGATAATATCTAAAATCACCAGATCCGGGAGTTCGAGATCGAAGCCCGCAATGGCTTCCGTTCGACTAGAAAAACCGCGCACGCTGTAGCCTTTCTTTCCGATCGCATCGATATAGTTGGTACGTTGATCAATGTCATCTTCAACGATGACAATTTTCTTCGCCATGTCCGGGTCCTTCGTTTCATTCAAAGATAAAGTTAAAGCATTCTAGAGCCAGTCGATAGCCTCAGCGAGCGACTTTTGACGGGTTTAGCAGGCATTATGGCAGACTCCACCAGTTCTGCAGAATTTTGCCTCGAAGTTTCATCATTCTTTCCAAGAACTTCACTTCAAGGCGGGTTTAATGAAGGTCGAAAAATCATTTTGAGAAGCAGTGTGAAAGTATTTTTACCGATGCCCGATGAAGACCAGGCAGGCCTTGAACTGACCAACGGGATACTTGTTCCCTTCGATCCAAGTTTCCTTGAAGCCCGCGCTGACCTTCAGGAGCGTCCTCCCCCCAAAGGCTGGCCGGTGAGCGGCGCAGTGATTTTTGATGTTTCCTCTGCACACTAAGCCCCTTATCGGTGACTGCTTGAGTTGGCGATAGGAGCCTCGATTCAATAGCTTGG
>CAJYBS010000114.1 GCA_913064795.1 uncultured Gammaproteobacteria bacterium | reverse complement strand
ACCGATCCGCACGCGCTTGACGTTCATTCATCGTCAGGTTTGACCCAAACCGCCAAACCATGTGTGCAACACGTTTGGGTGACGCCTTCAATTGGCGCTGTTGTATCTCCAGAATATTGTCGGTGTGATGCGCAAAAGTTTGAGGCTCTGAAGCCGAGGTTGCCGCCTCACTTTTTTTCATGATAGCGTCGATTTGAGCAAAATCATCGAAATAGCAAAAACCATAAAACCCACGTGCAGAGCCGTATTCATGTTGATACAGGCCACAGTTATTAAAGCCGTTGGCTTCTTGCGAGGTCTGGTAAGCCACGAGTTCTTCTTTGAGATCATCGGGATTTTGACCCGGCGCAATCTCAAATGTCGAATGCAATACGTAGTGAGACTGATCAACCTTCGCTTCGCCATGGTGATCGCCAAAGGCTGGATAAAAGCCAGCCAAAAACGCAGCAATCAGTAACAATTTACAATTTCTCATCCGCTACATCCCCACCGTTGAAATGAGCTATCAAACTAATCAAAATTATCGGAGGCAACAACAATAGTTCGAAATTAGTTTTTTAAGGAAGTGCTTTTCCCAAAACTGGATAAGACGACGAGCCGCTTAGCCCCATAAAGAGAGATCCCAACATCGAACTCACCCGCAAGATTATCGAACGCCGCCTGCAACGGCCTCGGGGCATTCTAATCCCAGCGATTTTTGACAGAGCGCGGGTGTATTTGCTAGAAACGAACGTCAATCTCTGATTAAGGTAGGAACGATGACCACAACGCACTACGACGAATTCAAGATTCTTCATATTGCCGAGGGCGGTTGCGGCACCATTTTTCTTGGCGCCAGTGGACGTCCACTTAAAAAAATTGAATCCACGCTTAATCAAGAAGCTGCTGATGGCTGGCAAGTGGTCTTTCAGGTCATCGAAAACAAGCGATACCTACTGTTCTGGTCCAGGGAAGCAATGATCGTAACCTTGGGCAGATCGACCCAGTGAGCTTTTTAAAAGATGTCCTCATCACGCTCATCCGGCGGTACCAGGCACGAGGCGGCTCAAAGTCTCATTTCGCAATCGAATGTAACTTTGAACCCACGTGCTCAGAGTACGCCTGTCAAGCGCTTGAGGCGCATGGACTCAGTCGAGGGCTCGGACTCAGTCTCGCCAGAATTCAGCGTTGTAACGACCGTGATGCGATCAGCAAACGATTGGATCCTGTTCCGGAGGTACCATGTCAACAGCGTCCTTAGATAAAGAGGAAGACAGCCTTCGGAGCGCAGTGACAGGGCTCCAACCCGAACACCGAAAGTACTACTACGAACTTGAGCGCACAAAACTCAAAGATCCAGACACCTACGCAGCGCTAAATTACATCATTATCGGAGGGCTCCATCATTTCTATCTAGGGAAATGGCTGTTCGGCCTGCTGAATTTGATGGGAACACTGATCGGCTTTATGACTTTTGCTATGGGCGGGTGGGCTTTGATCGTTTTTGTCCTGGTGATCGAATTACCACAACTGTTCCGATCCCAATCGATCGTAAAACGCTGGAACAATGCGGTGATGGCTGAGACCCTCCAAGAAACCCGGATCCATTTTGGGCTTGCCCCAAGGATTTAGTTTCCCAAAGATCAGCTTTTACGCGGGGTTAGGCGGAAGAGATACGTCTCATCAACCTGCTCATTTTGCGGCCGGTTACCGTACTTCTTCTCCCACTCGACGGCAAAGGCCTCAAATTCTGCGGCATCTGTAACGCGCTCGGCGGAAAGTGCAAAGACCTCTGTTGCTGCCTGCAATCGAACGCTGCTATTGGCGGCAATATGATCAACCCAGGTCGCTCGATTGTCCCCGGCAAAGACATACAACTTGCCGCTGACCTCTACCGTCCAAAGGTTGACCGAATACGGGTCAGCGGGTTGAGTCTCCAATTGTATGATCTGGGTCTGTGCAATATCCGACCAAGAGTCGGGCACCGGTACCTCATCACCTTTAAGCGCCCCAGCAGACAAGGGCAGGTACTCACAGCTTGTCATCAATAGGCAAAAGCCAGCCACCACTGACCAATAGAACAATTTCACCGGACTCGTCATTAAGCAGTCTCCAAAATGACCTCTATGATTAACTGAGCGCCTAGCTCGATGCGACCAGCACGATAATTTGGAAGATGCTCTCAACTGCATCATCCAAACCGGGAATTAAAGAGACGCTAAGAGCCGTCAGCAGAACCACGGCGGCAATCTTAATAAACAAGGTTTTCATTATTCCCCACCTCCTGCTGACGCCCTAGGACCCGCCTCGAACACCCAAACATCACCCGCTTCGACAGCCTTGCGGGACGTTCTCGAAGGATACTTGTCGTTAATCACGTCTGTTAGCGCATCAAGTACATCGCCGGTTTTGACGCGATTGAGCGCACGCTCGTAACGAAGACCATCGATCCGAAGCACCGCCCGACCATCTTGCTCGGCTTGGGAGGGCCAACTTTTCCAGAGTTTTCCCACCAAACTATTCATGTAGCCTGACCAAACATAGATTTTACCATCTACCGAGGCTGTCCAAATTCTTCGGGACAAAACAGGATTGAGCAACTGCAACTCAAGCGTGTCGATTTCATTGACAAACGTCCAGTCGGGCTCTGGACCCTGGTAGAGCTCACCCGCGACCAGTGCACCGCCAGAAAACACACGATTGGGTCCGTCTTCAAATCGCTGCTTGATGGCAGCGGTTGCCACTGCGGTGGCTAAAATGAGCATAAACCACAATGCACTCACGCCAATTTTTCGTACTAGTTTCACGGTTAACGCTCCGGTTGGTGGTACCTAATGAGCGGTGCACTATACACGGTTTTCCTCAGCTAGACGCTCGCAGCAGCCATCAGAAACTTTGTCGGGACTTTTTTTGATTAACCGCTGAGAACAATGATCAGGCTCTGAGAAACCCCAGTCTTGGAAAACAAACCTCATCTCTGGAGTGCAATCACCCCAGATCAGTGTCATTCGCTGTCAGCCAGCAATCCCCCAAGCGCCGCGCAGGATCAGACAGTGGCACTCATGCTACCGACCAAAAACCTGCCATCAGACCATGCCGACAGAATCGCCAATGTTAAGCTGACTGCTGGGCCTGGGAAGTCCCTGGTTGCTGATCCGATCTGCGAACAAGCTGACCGGGTAATGCGCCGGTATGTTCTCCCCGCTCAAAAATCACCTCGCCGGCCTTAATTGTCATTTCATAACCCTCGGCCCGCTGAACTAAACGGCGTCCGCCCGCAGGCAGATCGAACACAGCCTCGGGACGAAAGAGCCTGAGCGCCTCAAAATCGATCAGATTAAAATCTGCGATCATTCCTTCATCGATTAAGCCGCGGTCGAACAGACCAAAGGCCTTGGCCGTGCTTGAACTCAATGACTTTACAATAAACTCGAGGCTCAATTTATCCCCTCGGGTTCGATCCCGGCCCCAGTGCGTCATGATAAACGTCGGCATTCCCGCATCGGCGATCACGCCGCAATGCGCCCCGCCATCGCTCAAGCCAAACAGGACATTAGGATGCTCAAGCAGCTTTTTCTGAGCGTCAAGAGAGTAGCGCTGATAACCGCCCAAAGGCTGATAAAAAAGCTCTCGGCCACCGTTTGCGACCAGCAAGTCATACATCAACGCGAGGGGTTCGCAGCCCTGGGCTTCAGCCATTCCAGCAATACTATCTTCATAGGCGGGTTCATAATTGGGCTGTTCTCCGAGGGGAAAGACCATACGCATCAGTTGCTCTAGGTCTTGCATCGGGCCGGACCGTATGACCGATCTCTCGCTAAGTATCTTGGCTCGAATCTCTGGGGATTGCAGTTTAGCCAGCAGCGCTTCGTGGTTGAGTTCGGCGAGTTCCTCTCGCCAAGTCGGATGCCCTACAAACGCATGAAAGCTTGACTGCAACCCATGCAACACGCCTGTCGGTCGGCCGGCGGCTTGAGGCCGAATTTCAAAGCCCTGCTCACGAGCTTGCTCCGCTAGGCGATACATCTTGTTATTTTCATAGGCCGGAGCCGTTGTCGCGATCAGCGTGACACCAAGCCCGGTTTGTTCCTGGAAAGCTTTCACCCAAGCCCACTCTTCGTCATCCCCAAGATGATCAGAAACCAGCTCAAAGACTGCATTATTCAGGCCCTTCATACCCAGACCGAGCGCCAGCATCTCATCGTGACCAGAAAAGGTGCCAGGCATGTATTCGCCGTGCACGTCTTTGTGTAGAAGCGTTTTAGAACTTGAAAAACCCAAGGCCCCAGCGGCAACCCCCTCTCTGACCAAATCCGCCATTTGCTTAACCTCATCGGCCGTTGGGGCATAATCGGTGTTGCATCGCTCACCCATGACGTAGGCCCGAATGGCGCCATGAGGCACCTGAGTCGCGACGTCAATCGCTCGGGGAAATGCGGCCAAGGCATCAAGATACTCGGGGAAACTCTCCCACTGCCAGTCGATTCCCTCTGATAGCGCGGCCCCGGGAATATCTTCAACGCCTTCCATTAATTCGATCAAAAACGCTCTGTCCTCAGGCTTAACCGGGGCAAACCCAACACCGCAATTGCCCATCACCACCGTGGTCACACCATGCCAGCTCGAAGGCGCCAACACGGGGTCCCAAGTTGCCTGGCCATCATAGTGAGTGTGCACATCAACCCAGCCGGGGGTGACTAAAAGCCCAGCGGCATCGATTTCCCGTTGACCACTCTCCTGAACCTCACCGACTTTAACAATTTTTCCGTCGCTCACTGCGATGTCCGCAATAAATCGCGCATCACCTGAACCGTCGATTATCGTCCCTTTTCGTATGACTAAGTCGTACATAGCGCTTTCCTCCACCTTGAACACTTAAGGTAACAACTTTTTACGCAACTCGCTATCTGGCCAGGCTCTGCGAAATCCTGGGTAGGAACTCATTTTAGTTCTGTACTTACCAAGCATAGACCGCCTTTCGAGCAAATTCCCAGGGATCAGCTCCAAAATTTGGCACAGAGCTCTCGCTGTTGTGCCCCCTAGGAGATTCTTCCTATGGATAACCTCTTGAGCACCTGCCCCGCAAAACAATTGCCAGCCCTGCTCAAGTCACAGATGCACTGATTATCAACGCTCGATCTTGTAGACTCAAACCATCCAGCCACCGAGCAGCAATCCTTGCGCATCCAATGCTTCAATCTTTTTCCCGCAGCAATCCTCAGCACTCTATTGATTCTGCCGAGGTCAGCGCATGCGGATGAATTCATCTTCAAGCTACACGGGATTACTCTGGGTGAAGCAACCTTTGCGTACCTTGATCCCCCTAGCGACAGTCCCATCAAAATGGAGAACGATTCCAGACCCTCCTATCAACTTCAGGTCAGCGGCACCACCCGAGGCGCCGTCAGCCTTTTTAAGGATTACAGCGCCTCTTTTCACTCGAATCAGATAACGACTGGCTTGAGGCATTACCGCGTCGATGCCATTGACCGGGGGACTAAGGAAACCCGTCACATCGTCTTTTCTACTGCCCACAATGTTCTTCCTCAAGTTTTAGACTTTACAGACCGAACCCAAGAACTGCCGCTCAGAGTCTCCGAGGCCCTTGATCAAGGGCGCATAGATCCCCTGCACGCCCTCCAAAACATTCTGGCCAGCATCAATCGTCATCGAAAATGTGAAGCTCGCTATGCGGTTTACGATGGCAAGCGGCGTTATCAGGTCGAGGTGTTACCCGTTGATGCCAATAACCAAAACAAGGGCGAGGCACCGAAAAGCCAGCTCCGTTGTGCCGTGACTCTGCGCACCCAAACCGTCGACATGGCTCATTCCAGCAACGAACGCCGTTTAACGCCGGAGGCTCACGGAGGCCAAGGAGCCAAACCCAAGCAGAATTTAAAAACGACGGATGAACGATCCGGGTTTTGGCCGTTCAAAAAAGCGCAGCAATCGATGGTTATCCATTTCCAAGATGGCGCCACAGGCTTTCGTTTTTCGGCTTTCGAAATCGCAAGCCCGATCGGGACAATCCGGGGGCTGAGAACACCTCTAGAGTGATAAACCTTAATCGATGCAGGTCGATCTGACTAAAACCTTGAATAAAACAACCTTCAGCAACGATCGTTAGTCATCAGACCAGCGGTCAAAGCGCATAATGTCTTCAACGGGGTTTCGGGTGACTGGCCCAAATCGACCCTGGGGAAACCCAACAGGAATCAAGCAGAGTGCAGCAAAGGTCTCAGGCAAGGACAGGGCCTCTCGAACCATTCCTTGATCCCGAAGCGCCAGGGTTGTGGGAGCTGCACCTAGACCCAAGGAACGCGCCATCAACAATAAATTTTGCACGCCAGGCCAGACTGACCCTGCTTTTCGGTAGATGTCCATCCCAT
>CAJYBS010000113.1 GCA_913064795.1 uncultured Gammaproteobacteria bacterium | reverse complement strand
AGAGCCAGCCGCCAACCGACCGCCGTCCAGCACTGCTAACCGACGTACAGGGTATGGCTGCCCTCTGAGCGACGCAACGCAAACGCCGGTAGCGACCTCCCAGATCTTCACGAAGCGATCCGAAGAACCGCCCGCCCGCAGACCGCCCCGCACGTACTCACTTGCGCGCCCGCGGGGACTGCCGGCTGATGAAGCGCCAGGCCATCGCCCTCGACGGCGGAATGAGCGCGGGCAGCAGCGAACAACTTTTTGAGAAACTGACGACCTAACATGCCAACACCCTTCACCCGAACTGAAGACGTCCGATTTTTGTACTATGCCATTCGGCGCATGTGGACAGCCGCTGGGGCGGCTGACGAACACGCGCACTATGTGGCAGATGCGATCACCTTTGCGCACCTGCAAGGCAAACTCAATCAAGGATTGGGGGTTTACGAGGCTATCGACATTGCCCTAGAGATGGGCTTATTAGACATGTCGGCAAAGCCTGAAATAATCGATGAGGGTCCGGTTTGGGCCACGGTCGACGGACATGGCAGCAGCGGCTATTGGTGCCTCAACATCATGGCCGATATTGCGATCCAAAAAGCCCGTGAATACGGCATCGCGATTGTGTTCGGAGGCAATCACAACGATGCTGGAAGCTTTGCCCGGTACGTCTATAAAGCCTACGAGCAAGACATGATGGGTATGGCCTCGAACAACACGGTGCCGCTTGCCGCGCCCTTTGGCGGCATTGAGAATCGTCTGTCCTGCCCGCCCTTCGACGCCATTGCGCCTAGCGGCAACAAGCCCCCTATTTGGACCAGCGTCGCAATGGCAGAATTTTATGACGCTGATATCTCTGAAGCTGCGCTCCAGAACAAGCCGCTGAAAGGCAAGTGGTTGATTGATCCCACCAGCGGCGAGCTCACGGATGACGTCAAGCCTTATGCCGATCCAATAGCGGGCTACGGGAGAGTATGGGGGTGCACGGCTGCCGGCCAAATCGAGACGCCGCGAACCTATGCCATGAACCTATGGATCGAGGCCATGACAGCCATCATCAACCCTTTGGGTATTCCATCGACGGCCCTGCCTTCTGTGGAGGAATTAATCGACAGCGACACCACCAACAAGACACCCACAGTCGGTGGCAGTTATTTCTTGTGCATTGATCCTTCAAAATTTGGCGCCTTGGCCGATGTCAAAGCCCGGTCCGATGCCTTCGTAAGCGCCATCGAGGACTGTCCACCCCGCCCTGGCCATTCGGTTCGACTACCGGGCATCCAGGGGCATGAAGCGTTAGTTCAAGGTCATCACGAAGTCGAGGTCTTGTTAAATCATTGGGACCCTTTCTTTGTAAACATCGCAGGCCGCTACGGGATGAACGAATCTAGCCTAAGGGCTGACTTCTTGGCGCGCGACCAACCGTGAGGCTCTCAATCTGAACTTTCGAGGAAGCGGCGTTAGGGAAGAAAATCGGAATAAGCCGTTGTCCTAGGACTGGCGCCGGGGCAGCGCACACCGCCTCGCCGCATTCAACCTGTTCTCTCTAGAGACAAAACCGATGGGCGACGCAGTTGCGGCGTGCTGATATTTGGTCTACTGAAAGAGCCCTTTCACTGAGTCCCGATAGTTTCTCGAGACTTTAAGCGTTTTGCCCATGGACAACTCCAGCAACCCCGCGCCTTTTGCAAGGGGTGTGAGGCTGACAATTTTTTCAACGTTAACGATGGTTGAGCGATGGATGCGCGCAAACACCCGTGCATCGAGTTTCTCCATCAGCTCTCTGAGCGTGCTGCGCATCACCAATGTTTCACCCCGCGCGTGAACGCACATGTAATCTCCAGCGGCATCGACCCATTCAATATCATCGAAGGGCACGACCTTAACGACCCCCGAGTCACGGACGACTAATTTGCGCAGCATCCGCTGCTCAGCGCCTTCTCTCAGATCAGGTTTGGATATGGGCGTCTGGGGTCCTGTGATCGACCGGTTGAGATCTCTACCGTTCAAACCAGAAAATAACCGCTTTGTAGGGCCCTCGAGTCGGCTCTCGCTGCACAGCTTACGTTCTAGAATGCTCAATGCTGACCGATGCAAGCAGGTTTCATCAAAAATCTTGGGTTTGACTTCGACGGCAACCAGACCGGACATTCCTGGATGGCACTCATCAGACTCCGAAACGAGTAAAATTCTCAGTTGGGACTGAGAAGCCAGCTTTGTAATCAAGGAAACAACATCAAGACCCTCGATTCGACTGTCGATAATCGCCAAATCCGGGGTTAACTGCTCACAGGCTTGAAGAATATCCTCTCCTGATGAGCATGCAGCGACAACATCGACCAAAACTTCTTGCCGAACCAGCGTTTTGAGTTTGTTCAGAATTCCACGGCTACCACAACCCACAATGACCCGAGCAACGCTGCTCGTTTCAGGATTTAACTCGGATTGATTTGCTCTGCGCGCTGATTGCATTCCCATTGCCGAAACGTCCCCTTTGCATTGAAATTTCAATACCCGAAATCTCAAAATTTTTATGTTTTTCCCCTACCCCTGATAGACACCCCTGCATTGCGCGCGATGGCTCCGGACTTATCGACGCCATTGAATGGTCTAAATTAGATCCTTTTAGGCCTTGCGCGCAGCTAAAATGACAAGGTTGTCATTTGTTTTTAAGCCCTATTGACAGCGTTGTCAATAGGGCGCTTACGAGGCCTTTAAAAACGGGGCAGAGTTGACAGAAAATGATGCCAGCTAAGCGCATGGGTAAGTATATGGCTGTATAAAGGCGTTATTTAGGCTGGCGATCAAACAGTCACCTCGATCAAATTTTACAATCGAAGAAACAAAAATAACTAAAATTTTCACTCGGAGACCGAAACTGGTGATCAGTGAGTCAGCGATCTACCCATCAATACTTAAATCTAGCCATCGATGCCTAATATGACCAAGCCATTGGCTATTGCTGATCGCTTTTAAAAGGACCGCGTCAGCCTAGCCTCCTAATCAGCATTGATGAGCTAACGGGTTGATGTAGCAATCGACGGCACCCAGATAGATCGATGAAGGCATCTATCTCGCCTGTTCTCCATCCCAACCAAGGTTTCAAACCCTGCGCTCAATTTCATCTCGAAGGTGGCGCCAAGCAACGAAAGGAAACCGCGGGCGCTCGAAATAAGCCTTCCGCTACCGAGTGATCATAATTGTGGCTGGATTGTCCCTGTTATCGCATAAAAGTCCTGTTAGTCTCAAAAACAATGTCTTTAAATCGCCCAAAAGGTACGATTTTGCATGGAGAGATGCCCGGGGACGACGCATCGAAACAACACGATCTCGCAATGAGAAAAGCTCGACTTAGGGGGTTTAAACACTATGGTATTCAAACGAAAACTACTATCAAGCAGTGTCGCATTAGCCATTGCAGGCCACATCACGCCAGCACTTGCTGAAGAAAATCCTGGCGCCGAAGCCATGATTGAGGAAGTTGTCGTCACTGGTATACGAGGCAGTCTCCAGAGATCGATGGACATCAAGCGCGACGCGATGGGCGTCGTTGATGCTATCTCGGCCGAGGAAATGGGTAAATTTCCCGATGCTAATCTTGCTGAATCACTACAGCGCGTGACAGGAGTTTCGATTTCGCGACAACGGGGTGAAGGCAGTCAAGTTACGGTCCGAGGCTTTGGCCCCGAGTATAATTTGGTCACTCTAAACGGTCGCCAAATGCCAACCCACAATGGTGCTAGTCGTTCTTTCGATTTCGGCGATCTGGCCTCTGAAGGCGTTGCTGGCGTTCAAGTCTACAAGACCGGTCGTGCCGATGTTCCTTCCGGCGGCGTTGGGTCTACAATCAATATCTCTACACCGAAACCACTATCCGGTCAGCCAGCCGCGAGCTTTGCAGTCAAAGCGGTAAGCGACACCTCTACACGCGCTGGCGACGAAGTCACGCCCGAGTTCTCAGGTATCTACATGGATACATTTGCCGACGGAACCTTCGGCCTCGCGATCACTGCAACCAATCAACGCCGCAACAATGGCGTGAACGGGGCATCGATCGGCGGCTGGTATACAAGACCGGGTGACGACATCCTTCCGAATGGCTCTCGAGATGCCAAGGTTGCCAATGACGCAAATCAGATTAACCGCCCTCAATCGGCGGACGAATCTTATTCTCTACCCCAGTCAATGGCTTATAACATTGCAGAATACGAGAGCGAGCGGACGAACGGGCAGCTCGTGCTTCAATGGGCCCCCACCGATAATGTTGTTGCGACCCTGGACTACATTCGATCAGAATTTACCCTCGAGCGATCCTATAGCGATCTGTCGGCTTGGTTTTCAAATACAGCAGCTGTCTCTCAATCCAGTGAGTGGACTGCTGGCCCTATTTCAAGCCCTGTTTACTACAGTGAAGTGGTTGATAACGCGGACTTCGCCATGGGCAACGGCGAAGACGGAAGAGTTAACCTTAACGAAAGCATCGGCTTCAACATCGAGTGGGATGTCTCCGATACTTTAAGCCTGGCTTTGGATTATCACGACTCATCTGCTGAGACGGGCGCGAATGGTCCCAATGGCACAAGTTCTCTGATCACCATTGCAAGTTTCAACAAGGTCGGTCAGACCATTCATACTGGTCAAGAACTCCCCGTCATGGAGCTCAACCTCAATTCCGGCGGCGAAGCGAATCGGCCCATGTACTCCAGCGATATGATCATCACGGGTAGCGTTTTCAGAAATGATGCCGCTCGAATGGATGTCGAACAAACCAAACTGAGCGGAACTTGGGATATCTCTGACACTTCGAACATCGACTTTGGTGTTCAGGTCAGTGAGGTGGGCAACCGAGCCGTCTCCAATTTCATCCAGTTGAACAACTGGGGCGGGATTACCGACCCAGGTGACCTCTCCTCAATTGTGGTTCGATCAAGCATTGAGGGCCAGTTCGATCAATTATCCGGTGGCAATGATCCTCGGCTGCAAACGGAATTTTTCTCCGCCAGCCTTGCGGATCTTCAGGCCGCAGGCGAAGCAGACTACGCCGCTAGCGGTGATGACTATGAAGCGCTCGGAGACTGTGGAACGGGTTACTGCGCTTCAACTGTCTGGCCAAACGATATTCGAACAACCGAGGATACCTACGCTGCGTATGTTCGTTTGAACTGGAGTGGAGAAATCAGCGGCATGCCTGCCAACCTTCACACCGGTCTGCGCTATGAAAAGACCGAGGTCACCTCTGCAGCACTTTCAATTCTCTATGATGGTTCTCGCTGGTCTAAGGCTGGTAACGAGCTGTACATCACCGAAGCGCAGGATGCAGATGGCAATGCCATTTCAGGCTTCGAAGATTTTGAAGGCGAGTACGAACTCATACTCCCGAGCCTTGACTTCGACATCGAGATCACTGACGACGTCATACTTCGAGCTTCTTACAGCGAAACGATCACGCGTCCTAGCTACGAAGCGATTAAAGGTGGACTCACGGCCAGCAGCACGCAGTACTACCCAGGTGTGAATGCCCAAGCTTCTGCTGGAAACCCTGGTCTCGTGCCCATTCAATCTGAAAATATAGATGTCTCTCTCGAATGGTACTATTCGGATAACAGCTACTTTTCTGTCGGGTATTTTGAAAAGGATGTCGATAATTTCATCGGTAGCGGGCTTGAAGAAGACACCCTCTTCAACATTCCCAACATCATTGGCGGTGCCTTGTGGAATCAAGCAGTGGCTGACAGTGGCCTTAACCCTCAAAATTACACCGAGGTTGGGCAATACATTCTTGACAACTACCAGGATAATCCAGCGGTAGACGGTGATACCATCTTGGGAGTTGAGGGCGATCCAGAAATTCTCTGGACCCTGACGCGGCCGATTAACCAAAAAGAGGCCGCCGTTGACGGTGTCGAGATTAATTTACAGCATAATTTCGGCGATACAGGCTTTGGGTTTGTCGCGAATGCGACCTTCGCCAATGCGGATATTGGCTATGACAACACCAACTCCTTGGAGGGACAGTTCGTTTTAAATGGCCTCAGCGATTCCGCTAACCTCATTGGTTATTATGATAAGAACGGTATTCAAGTTCGACTCGCCTATAATTGGCGGGATGACTTCTTGGCGGGTGTTGGTCAAGGCCAAGGAACAACAACAAACCCAACCAATGTTGAGGCCTACGGCCAGTTGGACATCGGCATAACCTATGAGGCGACCGAGAACTTAACCGTTTACTTCTCAGGCCAAAATGTTACCGAATCGACTGTCCACGTCTATGGATTAACCAAAGACCAAGTGCTGCAAGCGGCTCAAGGCGGTGCAAGATACGATCTTGGAGTTCGCTATACGTTCAAGTAACGTCAGCTTGCGTGTGATAGAGAGAAACCGCTCCTCTAG
>CAJYBS010000112.1 GCA_913064795.1 uncultured Gammaproteobacteria bacterium | reverse complement strand
CCTGATCGACATCCACTTTAGATGCAATATGTCGAGCGGCTCTTTGGAGATAATCAGAGACTGCCCAGTGACACTTAAAGCCCAGCTGGCCCTTTATCAGATCCACCAACATCGGAGCGACTCCGCCCAGCTGTGCATGACCAAAGGCATCCAAACCGCCCGATTCAGCGAGGAATTGACCCTCAGCAGTTTGAGCGCCTTCAGATGCCACGATCACACAGTAACCCTCACGGGCAACAGTGGCCTTCACTTTCTTTAAAAAACTCGGCTGATCGAAGGGCACCTCCGGCAAAACCACTAGATGCGGTGGATCCGATTTTTGATTCGCTGCAAGTGCCGAGGCTGCAGCTATCCAGCCAGCGTGGCGCCCCATCACTTCAAGAACGAACACCTTGGTTGAAGAAGCTGCCATTGAGGCAACGTCCAGGCCAGCCTCTAGAGTCGACACCGCGACATACTTAGCAACGGAACCAAAACCGGGGCAGGTGTCTGTGAAAGGCAGATCGTTATCGACTGTCTTGGGAATACCGATGCACTGGACGGGGTAACCCCTACGAGCACTGTAAGCCGCAACCTTATTCGCCGTATCTTGAGAATCTCCGCCACCATTATAAAAAAAATGACCAATTCTGTGCGCCTTAAAGACCTCTAGAATGCGCTGATATTCCCTCGGGTTTTCTTCGGGGGACTTTAGTTTAAAGCGACAGGAACCAAAGGCGCCGCTCGGCGTGTGACGTAAACCAGAAATATTGCGCTTCGGCTCGCGGGAGGTGTCAATCAACTCCTCATTGAGCGCGCCTAAAATACCATTTTTGCCGACAAACACTTTTCCCATGTTTGGCATCGAACGCGCCGTCTCGATCACCCCGCAGGCCGATGCGTTGATCACCGCTGTCACTCCACCGGATTGCGCATAAAATATATTTGATCCCGCCACGTTTTATTCCTTGCTCGCCTTTCGCTCAATTATAACGAACTCGGCACTCATGCCGATCCATAAATTTACCTCTTGGACTTGAATTGAGCAGCATTGAGCTTATGTAGACGACACAAACATTTCAAAGGCAGATAAAACATGACCCATTTAATGAGATTGAGTTCAGCGTTTCCTTTTAGTGAGCGAATGACGCAGCTGATGAGCTTCCCAACTTTAGCGATGCAGCATCCACCCCAACCTAAAGCACGCTATTTTAGGACTCGGACCCGGTCGGAACCCCTGTCCTATCATCTCGAAGAATCATCGTTGGAATATACCCTAACACTCTGTGTTCCCGGGCTGGCACCAGAAGTGATCGAAATCACCACCGAATCGGACCAATTGAATATCACGCTTAAGCCTTCAACCCAGAATGAAGGACCTCAAGCACAATGGTTCCATGAAGGCGTTGAGCGCCCTATTGGAGGACAAAGTTTTAGATTACCGACTGATGCTGATAGTGAAATTATCTCGGCCAAACTCGATCGGGGCATTTTAAAGATCACCATCCCGCGCATTGAAAAGGCTCCGCCTCGCGTCATCCCTGTTGACGCATCAGGATACGGGGATCACTGACCCATGGCTTAGGTTTTGAAGTTCAATGCATTTCAGCCGATGGGGCGTCAGGAGAATTTTTTAACAATCGGGATTCGGCGCCCCATACCAAAAGCGACTTTTGAGACCTTGGGCCCAGGGCAAGTCTGTCGCCGCTTGTACTCCATCGATGCGATCAATCGAATCAGCATCGGGTATCGATCTCTTGCCTCAGGCTCTTCAAGCCAATGCGAGAGTACAGCCGCGTCAAGAGAAATTGAATCCTGGCGAGACAAGCTATCTGAGACCCAGCTGCTAAAGGCATCAAACTGATTGATATAATTCTCGATGTACGCCTGCACCAGAGGGTCCAAAATGGCGTAAGGCAGCAGACTGGCCTCATCGGTCTGATTCGGAGCGAGTTCCGCGCTGGGGGGTTTCTCTAAAATGGCGCGGGGAATGCTCTCCTTTTTTTGCGCAAGCTCGAATACCTGTCGTTTGTACAGGTCTTTAATCGGCGCAAAACTAAAGTTCATGTCGAAATGGGTGTAGTACCCGCAAGCGGATTCAGTCTTGTTGCCGGTTGACAATGGCATTGCACCAAAGGCGTTGGAGAAATGCATCACATACAAATCCCTGAGCCGCGCCTGCATATTTTGATCGGCAATCTCATTGTAGTTGCCGTTTGAAAACGTATGAGAGACGAGGTTATGTTCGGTCTGGTTCAACGAAAAATTTTGGTTGAGCCCCTTAATCACGGATTGGTGTTCAATGGGAACCTCATAATCCCAACAACCAAGATTTTCATGAAGCATTTTCGCGTCGTCGCTTGAAGCAGAGGTGCTATAAATCGAGGGCATCCGGATGGCGTGTACTTGTTTGGCACCAACCGCGTCACAGGCGATTTGGGCTACCAGTGCACTGTCGATGCCGCCACTGCTGGCCAGGACAATATGTTCGAACCCTGATTTATCCACGTAGTCTTTAAGGCTCAGAACCAGCAAATCATAGAGCGCAATGGTTCGCGGCTTCCTAATCGGCACAGGTTTCGAGCGATCGTCCGCTGCTAAGCAGGTCACGACAGCATACTCATCCGCTTTGACCTGCTCTGAAATATAAACCAGTTGCTCGCTCTCAACGACCAGGCTTTGACCGTCAAACACCAACTCGTCTTGACCGCCCCATTGATTAACGTAGAACAAAGCCATATCTCCAAGCCCTGCACCGATCGATGTTAGCCGCTGACTGAGTTTGCCATGCACATAGGGAGAACTATTCAGCGAAAAAATTCCATCCACTCCCGCCTCGCGGTATCGGGCCAAAGGATTATTCTTATAAGCGTAATGATCTTCGCCCTTGTCATTCCAAAGATCCTCACAGATGGCAATACCAATCCGCGCTGATCCCAACTCAATAATGGTCAGTCCCTGACCGGGTTCAAAATAGCGCTGTTCATCAAAGACGTCATAGAACGGGAGTAGAAGTTTGCGGTGGTTCGCAATTTGGCGTCCGCCCAGGATAACCGCCGCCGAATTGTAAAAGGGCTTCCCAGGGCCCATATTGACTTCTAGGTATCCAACCACAATATGCAAAGACTCAAAACCAGATTCGCCTGATAGAGCAATGACGTTGTTTAACACCTGCGTGTTCTCAGCCAGAAAATGCTCGTGGTACATCAGGTCTTGGCTCAAATACCCAGGAATCGCGAGCTCCGGAAATATAATAGCCGAGCAGTCTTCAGCTTTTGCTCGTAGAATGCCCGCTCGTATTCGAGCCCAGTTCCCCGAGAAGTCCCCTGGTGTCGTATTGATCTGAGCCAGGCAGATTTGCATCCAAAGTTCCTAGGCCTTTTGAGGCCGCACTAGATAATTTAGATAGACTAAACCCATCACCAAGAAACAGGCAAAGACTTGATGCGACAAAGCCCAATTCAATGGGACGACGAGCACCAAGGTCGTCACCCCCAATAAGAACTGCACCGCGACCAAACCCACGCACAATCCTGCGGCCTGCATAAACCGCGTGGAGGCCCCCCACTTCAACGCCGTCACACAGACCATCAAGGCCGAGACGACCACTGCAAGCCCTAGCCAGCGATGGACAAACTGAATCATCGCACCATTGTCGATCAGATTGGCCCAAAGTGGTGTCAAAGTCAGCGCTGCATCAGCGATCCATTGCTCGCCCATTTTTGGATACGTGTTAAATCCGAGACCCGCTTTCAGTCCGGCGGTAAATCCACCATAAATCAGCTGCACCGTAAGCAGGCCAGTAAAAATCAGCACCAGAGCGCGCAGCCAGGATGGAACGACCTCTCCCGAGGTTCGTCCCAGCGCCAAAAACAGGTCAAAGATATAAGCTAAAATGAACAACGCCAAACACAAGTGCGCCGCCAGTCTAAAATGGCTGACGCTTGGCCGGTCAACCAAGCCGCTTTTGACCATAAACCAGCCTAACACCCCTTGGGATCCACCCAAACCCAAAGCAATCCAAAATCGCGGTAAAAACCGGCGCTCTATCCGCCCGCTCAGCCAAAAATACAGAAACGGCAAAGCATAGATGAGACCGATTGCCCGCCCGAGCACGCGGTGCCCGTATTCCCAATAAAATATGGTTTTAAATCCTTCGAGCGTCATTCCTCGATTGAGTTTTTGATACTCTGGAAATTGCTTGTACTGAGCAAATTCAGCTTCCCAATCTGCAGTGTTCAGCGGAGGTAGAATCCCAGTTATCGGCTTCCAGTCAACCATCGAGAGCCCACTGTGGGTCAGACGCGTAGCGCCTCCGACCCCGACCATCAGCACGATCGTGGCGCATACCAGCAGCAGCCATCCTCGAATAAATCTAATGTCCCGACTTATATTCACGCTTCCTCCCGCCGCAGCCCACTGCGTTTAATCAACCCTTGGTGCTAATTTTTGCTGACCGCCTCAGCAGGCCCTCGGCCACCTGTCCTGGAGACCCGAGTCACCGAATCCTCATGGCCCCTTTCTGGCTTTCAATATGTCTACTAGTTCTTACGCGAACCAATGTCCTAAGAGTTGATCCCACAGAAAAAAACCGATCAGCGAATACCCTATAATAGCACCAGTTAATAGTGACTCGAATTTGCTGGACAAAAGCGCCTCGATGACGACAATCAATCCTCTACCCCGTTAAAGCCACTCCAGCCAGGATCCTTTTATGTCTGATGCAGAAACGTTTAGAGCCGAAACAAGAGATTGGCTTGAAACCAATTGCCCCGACGAGATGCGTAATCTATCTTTCCACTGGGAGGATGCTCATCTCATCTACAACACCGATGCCGCTGAAATCTGGCGGGAGCGTATGGCAGAAAAAGGGTGGATTGCTCCCATGTGGCCAACCGAATACGGCGGGGGTGGGCTCGACAGGGAAAAAGCCAGCATCCTCTCTCAAGAAATGGGCCGTATCAAAGCCACCGCAGCATCGAGTGGTATGGGACTCACCATGATTGGGCCGACCTTGCTTGAATTCGGTACCGAAGCGCAAAAACAGCGGCATCTTCCCCATATCTGTGACGGCACCATCCGCTGGTGCCAAGGCTATAGCGAACCCGGTGCTGGTTCTGATTTAGCCGCATTGCAAACTCGAGCTGTCATTGAGGGTGATCAATTTATCATCACCGGTCAAAAAATATGGACCTCCGGGGCCCAACATGCAGACTGGATGTTCGCCTTAGTTCGAACAGATCCGTCTGCGGCAAAGCATGAGGGCATCAGTTTTGTCTTGCTCGACATGCGTCAAGAAGCTGTCACTGTCAAACCCATCGGCCTGATATCCGGCTCATCGCCATTTTGTGAAACTTTTCTTGATAACGCGATTGCCCAGAGAGAAGACTTAATTGGTGAAATGAATAAGGGCTGGACGATTGGCAAGCGGTTGCTGCAATTTGAGCGGTCCGGTATTGGCGGTCTTTCCGGCGCTGCTAATAAGAAAAAAGCAGCAAAGACCCAGGTGATCGCCGATATTGCTAAGCAATACGTTGGCGAGTCTGGCGGCAAAATTGCCGATGCGGAGTCTCGAGATAAGGTGCTCAAACACACGATGACTGAACGCGCCTTTTCTCTGACGACCCGGCGCGTCGTACAAGAAAACCTCAGCGGCAAAACTCCCGGAGCAACAACCTCAATCTTCAAACTGGTGGGCTCGACCCTCGCAAGAAACGCAGCGGAACTTAAGTCTGAGCTGATGGGCGGCCAAGGACTGGGTTGGGAGGGTGAGGGCTTCCAAAAGAATGAACTTGAAGCAACGCGCAATTGGTTAAATTCGAGGGCAGTGACGATTTATGGCGGCACCAACGAAGTACAAATGAACATTATCGGCAAGCGCGTGCTGGGCCTGCCCGATTAACTGTTATCGATTGTTACTCAAGCACGGAGTTAAGCCAAAGGCATCATCTCCGCCCACCACTCCCGGGGTGATCAGGCGCTAACGCCCACGATATCTGTTCGCTTTTGCGACGCTCTGATAACCAAGAGGTTGAACCGATCAATTCGAAATCCAGCGCCACCCCACCCCCTCAAACCTCGGATAAACGCCTTTTTGCCACCCTCGGTATCAGAGACTATCTGTTTCTCTGGCTAGGTATGATGGGATCAGCCTTTGCCATGAATATGCAACTTGTTGCACAGGGCTGGCTAGTCTATGAAATGACTGAGTCCCCAATCCAGCTGACCTGGGTCACGCTTTCATTCATGCTGCCCCAGGTGATTTTTTCTCTTATCGGCGGTGTTTTGGCAGACCGAATTCGAAAAAAACCCATTATCGGTTGGTCTCCCATCGTCAACGGTCTTGCAACACTGTATTTGGCGTTGGTGATCTTCTCTGGGGAGGTAACTTTCTGGCACTTTATAGCGATCGGCTTTCTGAACGGCACGGCTATGGCGCTTGCACTTCC
>CAJYBS010000111.1 GCA_913064795.1 uncultured Gammaproteobacteria bacterium | reverse complement strand
TTATCGTGAGTTGCCGATTCGACTGGCGGAGTTTGGGTCCTGTCATCGCAATGAGCCCTCTGGGACACTGCAGGGGATTATGCGGGTTCGCGGATTCGTTCAGGATGATGCGCATATTTTTTGCCGAGAAGATCAGATCCAAGAGGAAGTGGTGCATTTTATCGATGTGCTCACAGACGTGTATCGTGATTTCGGATTCGACGACTTGATCATTAGACTCTCGACCCGACCCGAGCAAAGGGTGGGCACCGATGAGGTTTGGGATCGCGCAGAAAAAGCCTTGGCAGATGCCCTCGACTTTAAAGGACTTGGTTGGGAGATGCTGCCTGGCGAGGGTGCCTTCTACGGCCCAAAAATCGAGTTTTCACTGAAAGATTGTTTGGGTCGAGTGTGGCAATGCGGAACCATTCAGGTCGATTTTTCTATGCCGGGTCGGCTGGATGCGCAATACGTTGCAGAGGACGGCAGTCGCCAAGTGCCGGTGATGTTGCACCGCGCGATGCTCGGCTCCTTCGAGCGGTTTATTGGGATTCTCATCGAACACTATGCGGGCGACTTCCCCGTTTGGCTGGCGCCCGTGCAAGCTGTGGTCCTGAAGATCACCGATAGCCAGTCAGATTATGTTCAGGCCGTTACTCGCGCTCTGAGTGAAGCGGGGGTTCGTGTTGAAGCCGATGTTAGAAACGAGAAGGTCGGATTTAAGATTCGTGAGCACACCTTACAAAAGGTGCCTTATTTACTCGTTGTTGGTGATCGAGAGCGTGAGGCGGGTCAGATTGCAGTCCGCGCTCGAAACGGGGATGACCTTGGAGCTATGGCCATTTCTGACTTTTTGGCGCTCCTGCGAAAAGATGAAGAAAAAAAGGGACGAATGGCGTGATTTTGCTATAATGCCCGGCCTTACTGCCTGAAGGAGGCTTCGGAATTAAAAAAGAAGGTTCAAAAAAGACTCGAATTAACGATGATATTGAAGCGGAGTCAGTCCGTTTAATTGGTGCAGATGGCGAGCAGGTAGGAATTGTTTCCATCAGCGAAGCTTTAAAAGCGGCGCAAGAAGCGAAACTAGACCTAGTTGAGATTGCACCCGATGCGAGCCCAGTGGTTTGTAAAATTCTGGACTACGGTAAACACATCTTCGAGGCAAAAAAGGGAAAAGCAGCGGCGAAAAAGAAACAGCGTCGTATGCAAGTAAAAGAAATTAAGTTCCGACCAGGAACTGAAGATGGAGACTATCAGGTAAAACTACGCAACCTGACGCGTTTCCTTAATGACGGTGATAAAGCCAAAGTTACGTTGCGGTTTAGAGGACGTGAGATGGCGCACCAGGAGCTCGGCATCGATCTTCTCAAGCGTATTGAGGCGGATCTAGCAGAGTTCGGGACAGTTGAAATGTTTCCAAAAATGGAAGGACGGCAGCTGACCATGGTGCTCGCACCGAATACAAAAAAGAAAGGCACCAGTGAGGCTATTGCCTAACTGATTCGCGATTGCGAATGCCGAGATGGGCAATACCGCCCCCGGCGCAGCCAAGGTTTGTGGGTGACACGAGCGAGTTTGTTCATTGCGATGAGCAAAAAAACGTGAAACTTGCAGCCATTAAACTGAACAATGCGGAGTTCAAATCATGCCAAAACTGAAAACCAGTAGTGGTGCGGCCAAGCGGTTCAAAAAAACTGCCAAAGGTTATAAGCACCGTCAATCCTTCAGGAATCATATCCTGACGAAAAAGCCGACAAAGCGTAAGCGTCATTTGCGTAACATGAAAGCCATCGCACCGAGCGATGTCCCGCTCATTCGTCGAATGTTGGGAGACTAGCGCTGAGCGCCGGTCAGGAACCCAACAAAATTATTTTCTGAGGATTGAAAAATGCCTAGAGTAAAAAGAGGTGTCACCGCGCACCGTCGCCATAAAAAGGTGATGAAAGCGGCCAAAGGGTATTACGGTGCCCGTAGCCGAGTTTATCGCGTCGCGAAACAGGCGGTCACTAAGGCCGGTCAATACGCCTACCGAGATCGTAAGGTTAAGAAGAGAATGTTCCGTGGACTCTGGATTCAGCGTATCAATGCTGCGGCCCGTGAACATGGCTTGTCGTACAGCCGGATGATAAACGGATTGAAGAAGTCCGACATTGAAATTGATCGCCGTGTGCTCGCTGATTTAGCGATGCATGAAGCGGAAGCTTTCGCCGCTTTAGCCGAAAAGGCGAAGGAAGCGCTCGCGACAGCGGCCTAACATGCCCATCAAGCAGCCTGCACAGGCCGCCTGTAACATGAGACAGTTATGTCAGAACTAGAAACGCTGAAAGCTCAGGCGCTTGCGGCGGTTTCGGCCGCCTCACAGTTAAGCGATATTGAGACACTGCGGGTACGCTACCTCGGTAAGAAGGGGGAGATCACAGCGCTGCTCAAAGGCCTGGGGCAGGTGTCGCAAGAAGACCGCCCCAAGATGGGCGCCTTGATCAACGCGGTCAAAGCTGAGGTCGACGACGCAATTGTTGAGCGCCGTCAAGTCCTAGAGGTTGAAGCGGAAGATCAATCCGCGGCCGCTAACGCTATTGATGTGACTTTGCCCGGACGAGGCACTGGGCGAGGCGCGCTGCATCCGGTGACGTTGGTGCTCGACCGGATCGAAGCATTTTTTAAGAGTGTTGGTTTTGATACGGTTTATGGGCCAGAAATTGAAGACGACTATCATAATTTTGAGGCGCTCAATTTACCCGAACATCATCCTGCTCGAGCCATGCACGATACCTTTTACATCACCGACAGTGTCTTACTGAGAACCCATACCTCTCCGGTTCAGGTTCGAACCATGGAGTCGAGAGAGCCGCCGTTTAGAATCATTTGCCCTGGCAAAACCTATCGGGTTGATCCGCCAGACCCTTCCCATTTGCCAATGTTCCATCAGGTTGAAGGACTGATGGTTGATGAAACCTGCAGTTTTGCCGACCTCAAAGGGATCATCACCGAGTTTCTTCGGGTCTTCTTTGAGCGTGATGACTTAAAAGTACGGTTTCGGCCTAGCTATTTCCCATTCACTGAGCCTTCCGCTGAGGTCGATGTTCAGTGCGTTCATTGCTTAGGAAAAGGCCATTGCAGGGTGTGCTCGAGTACGGGATGGCTCGAAGTGATGGGTTCGGGCATGGTGCACCCGCGGGTGCTTGAAATGTCTGGAATTGATTCAGAGCGTTTCTTGGGCTTTGCTTTTGGTATGGGACCGGAGCGATTAGCCATGCTTCGCTATGGTGTGTCTGATATGCGTCATTTCGTCGATAACGACCTGCGATTTTTGGAGCAGTTTCGATGAAATTTAGCGAACAATGGTTGCGGGAGTGGGTTAATCCAGCATTAACGACGGAAGAATTGGTCCACCAAATTACTATGGCGGGTCTTGAAGTGGATGGCGTTGAGCCTGCCGCTGCTTCCCTCAGCCAAGTGGTCGTAGGTGAGATTCTTGAAACGGATGCCCATCCTAACGCGGACAAGCTGAAAGTGTGCCGGGTTGATAGCGGCACTGAGACGCATCAAGTGGTCTGCGGTGCGCCCAATGCACGGCCTGGCCTTAAAGTTCCCTTCGCTATGGTGGGTGCAAAACTAGACGATTTCAAAATTAAAAAAGCCAAACTGAGGGGCGTGGAGTCGTTTGGCATGTTGTGCAGTGAGCGTGAGCTGGGTCTCAGCGATCAGCATGAAGGTTTAATGGAACTTGCAGAGACAGCACCCGTCGGCACCGACATTAATACCTATCTTGGGCTGGATGACTCGATCGTTGAGGTCGATCTCACGCCCAACAGAAGCGACTGCTTAGGGATTATAGGGTTGGCCCGGGAAACGGGTCTGATGAATAACCTTGATGTGTGTATGCCGGTAATCGCACCCATTGAACCCGTTATTGACGATACGATCTCGGTTGAACTCTCGGCAGGGACGGCGTGCCCCAGGTTTGTGGGGAGAGTGATCAAAAATGTCGATCTCTCAGCGCCGTCGCCCCTGTGGCTGGTCGAAAAGTTGAGACGCTCGGGGATTCGCTCGATCGATCCGGTCGTCGATGTGACCAATTATGTCATGCTTGAACTCAATCAACCCATGCATGCCTACGATCTCAACGCGCTCAAAGGCACCATCAGGGTTCGGGGTTCACGGGGTGGGGAATCCCTGGACTTACTCAACGGCCAGACCGTCGAACTTTTAGATGAGACGCTGTTGATCACTGATGACTCTGGTCCAATTGGTATGGCTGGGGTGATGGGTGGCTCAGGTACTGCGGTTAAGCCTGAAACCCATAACATTTTTCTGGAAGCTGCTTTTTTTGCGCCAGTGGCGATAGCCGGCCGCGCCAGGGCCTACGCCATGCACACCGATGCTGGGCATCGCTTCGAGCGCGGTGTTGATTTTATGGGGCAGTCCCGCGCGATGGAACGCGCAACGGCGCTGCTACTTTCAATCAGTGGCGGTGAGCCAGGGCCTTTAGTCGATACGGTTAAAGAAGACGATCTACCGGTCTTGCCTAAAGTAACACTCCGAGCGGCTCGCATCGAACGGGTTTTGGGAATGGCGATCTCCGAGGCGGACGTTGAAAATATCCTAAAGCGCTTAGACTTTGAGTTTGCGGTTGATCCGGCAGAGAGTGAGAAGGTTTGGCAAGTTTCTTCACCGTCACACCGATTTGATATCAATATCGAGGCGGATCTGATTGAGGAGATCAGCCGCATTATCGGCTACGACAACCTGCCGGTGACACGGCCTACGGCCGAGCTGATGATGCTCGAATCCACTGAGCAGGCGGTGTCTGTCAAATCGTTGAAAGCGCAGTTGGCCAGTCGAGGCTACAGCGAGGCGATTACCTATAGTTTCGTCGACGACCAAAAGCAGCGTTTGCTCACACCACAGGTAGCCCCGGTCGCGCTGAAGAACCCGTTATCGAGTGAGATGAACGTCATGCGAACAACCCTTTGCGGCGGTTTGCTCAATGCCCTGGTGCACAATCAGAATCGGCAGCAACAGGACGTTCGCTTGTTTGAAACCGGACTTGTTTTCGAGCAGAACAGTTCAGGTTCTTTGAACTTCGATAACATCGAGCAGAAAAACCGCTTAGCCCTGGTCTTGAGCGGTCGCAGACTGCCGGAAGGTTGGGCCAACGCACAGGCGAGTGCTGACTTTTTTGATCTTAAAGGTGATCTAGAGTTTTTGCTGGGCGCCCAAGGTTTGAGCTTCGAAGCCTGCGATCTGCCAGGTATGCAGGTCGGTCAGTGCGCCACTGTTTTAATGGGCGTAGAAGTTTTGGGGTATCTAGGCTTAGTGAACCGTGGGGTCGCCCAGGCGTTTGATCTGAGAAATCCTGTACTCATTGCAGAAATTGACCTGGCGATGGCAATGCGAAGATCTGTGCCCAGAGTTGTTGAAGTCTCGAAATTTCCTGAAGTGCGTCGTGATCTAGCGATGCTCGTTGACCGAGCTGTTTCTGCTTCAGAGATCCAGAACGTGATCTATGCACATGCGGGTTCGGCATTGCTCCATTTAAAGTTATTTGATGTTTATACGGGTAAAGGCGTTGAAACTATTCAGAAAAGTATCGGGATAGGCTTGACGTTCCAACATCCTTCCCGCACTCTAACAGATGATGAGATCAGCACAGCAATGGCAGAAGTCGTAGCTGCCTTAGAAACTAAGCTCAAGGCTCAGTTAAGGAATTAAGCATGGGTGCGTTGACAAAAGCAGAGATGGCCGACCAATTGTTCGAAGAGTTGGGGCTGAACAAACGCGAAGCAAAAGAAATTGTCGAAGCTTTTTTTGAAGAGATCCGGCTTTCCTTAGAATCCAACGAGCAGGTTAAAATTTCAGGTTTTGGAAACTTTGATCTGCGCGACAAACGCTCACGGCCTGGACGAAATCCAAAGACAGGCCAAGACATTCCAATCTCAGCACGCAGAGTCGTGACCTTTAAACCTGGCCAAAAGCTTAAGGCCCGAGTAGAAACCTATGCAGGACCAGACGGCGACCTCTGATCTACCGGTCATTCCAGGTAAACGCTATTTCACCATTGGTGAAGTGAGCCTTCTGTGCGCAGTCAAACCACATGTGCTGCGGTACTGGGAGCAGGAATTCCCGCAATTGTCACCGGTCAAACGACGCGGCAATCGGCGTTATTACCAGCGGCAAGACGTGTTAATGATTCGTCAGATTCGTGCTCTGCTTTACGATCAAGGATTTACCATTACTGGTGCCCGGCAAAGACTTTCCGGCGAAGAGCAGAAAGAAGATAAGACCCAATCAAAGCAGTTGGTGAAGCAAATGATTGCCGAGCTGGAAGATCTTCTGAAGGTGATCAAGCACTAACGATTGGCGTCTCGTCGACCCAAATTTATTCCATCAGATGTTTAGGTTAGATTCACACCAACGATGCTGGTAGAATCTCGTTCGTTCGGGGCGTAGCGCAGTCTGGTAG
>CAJYBS010000110.1 GCA_913064795.1 uncultured Gammaproteobacteria bacterium | reverse complement strand
CGTCGAATACTGTGTTCAGTGCAGGCGCTAATTGGTCCCACCAACGTGCGTGCGCTGCATGACCGTGGATGAGCAGAACACCTTGAGCCCCGACTTTTGGCCACCGACGAAAGGCCACCCGCGCACCAGCAACAGAAGTCTGAAATGGCGCACCCTCATTGGTCAGTGCGTGTTTAAATTCGTCCGGTGTCATAGGAGGCAAGGCTTAGCAAACGCTGTAGTATAGAATAGGAGTGACTGGATCTAGGAGTGTTGGTGATAAAAAATCCTTGGACAAATCGAACAGCATTGGTTGCTGTTTTGATGGCTTTTACGGTGGGGGTTGTGGGCGCCTTGAGTCTTCGCTCGAACGAGGCCGTGAACCCGTCGGTTGAGGGTCAGTCTCGGCCGCAAATCAATTGGCGTACGCCGGTGGCATTTGGCACGCACCTCCCTGCTTTGGGCGACAATATTGTGTTCGTTTCCGAACAACTAAAGCGGTCAAGTCAAGGTCGAGTGAATCTTGAGATCTACGAGCCAGGTTTATTGGTTCCAGCCTTTAGCATTACCGAAACCGTAAAAGCAGGAAAACTCGAGGCAGGCTATACCTGGCTCGGGTACGATCAAGGTCGCATCCCTGCGACCCCTCTGATCGCGGCGGTGCCGTTTGGTCTTGAGCCATGGGAGTTCACGGCTTGGTATTTTGAAGCCGGCGGCAAATCTTTGGCGGAGAAGCTTTATGCACCGCACAATGTGCATCCTATTCTCTGTGGGATTATTGGTCCCGAAACGGCGGGATGGTTCCGATTTCCTATCACCCGACTGGAACAGTTCGATGGGTTAAAAATACGATTCGCGGGCCTCGGCGGTCGAGTCCTTCAATCTCTCGGTGCTTCTGTGACACTGATTCCGGGGGGCGAGATTTACCCTGCGCTAGAGAAAGGAGCGATCGATGCGACGGAATATTCATTGCCTGTCGTGGACGCAAAACTCGGTTTTGATCAGGTCGCCAAATATAACTATTTCCCTGGGTGGCACCAAACCTTTACCGCTGCGCATCTCGTCGTCAACCGCACGCTCTGGCAATCATTAGAAAGCGGCGATCAGGCCTTGATTGAAATGGCTTGCACGGCAGGTGTGATTCGCAATCTCGCCCGGGGTGAAGCATTGCAGGGCGCCGTGATAGAAAGCTTTGCGGCCAAAGGCGTGACGCCCATTAAGTTTGATCGAGACATCCTTAAATCCCTGGAAGAAGTCACCCAGGCAGTGCTGAAGGCGGAAGCATCTAAGGATCCTGAGTTTGCCGAAATATGGGAATCGCAAAAGCGTTTCAAGGCGCAATACCAGAAGTGGAAAACCCTCGCTTACCTACCTCGAGATTTTGAGGAGACGCCTGAGTGATCGAGTCTCCTTTGCCCGATACAGCTTTCTCGAGGCGGATTGACGCCTTGATTCGAGGGCTTGGAGGTGGCCTTGGGATCATTTGGCTAGCCCTGATTGTGGTGATCATGGTGAATGTGGTTTGTCGCTACTTTTTCTCTGAAGGTTTCATTCAGCTCGAGGAGTTGCAGTGGCACCTCTATGCAACCGGATTTTTGCTCGGGTTGTCCTATGCCGTCACGGAGGACAGTCACGTTAGGGTAGACGTCCTGCGATCGAGATGGTCCGATGAAACGCTTGCATGGATCGAATTTTATGGTCTGTTGCTGCTGCTGTTGCCGTTCATACTGCTGGTGCTGTTTGCATCAGGACCTTTTGTCTTCTATGCCTTTCAGACAGCAGAAGTGTCACAGTCTCCCGGCGGTTTGCCCTTGCGCTGGGTGATCAAGATGATGTTACCCCTCGGATTTTTATTGTTGTTGCTCGCGACCCTTAGCCGGTTGTCCCGAGTGCTGGCTTTCTTGTTTGGTGCCTCAGCCACCAAGACCGAGGTGTAGAACAATGACCGATGGTGATTGGCTTAGCCTGCTGATGTTTATGAGCTTTATTGTCCTGATTTTTAGCGGATTTCCCGTCGCTTGGGTATTGGGTGGACTTTCTGTTCTGTTTACAGCACTGGGCATCATCGCCGAAGTCGAGATGGGCTGGGACATCGCAATGAGCTGGGATTACTCGGCGCTGGTCGCAGACCGGATATGGGATGTGATGAACAATTGGGTTTTAGTGGCGCTGCCGATGTTCATTTTCATGGGAATTATGCTCGAAAAATCTGGCCTTGCTGAACGATTACTGACCAATTTATCGAAAGTCTTGGGGGTGCTGCCTGGAGGGATGGCGCTATCAGTGGTGTTCATTGGTGTGCTGCTTTCGGCGTCCACGGGAATTATAGGAGCCTCTGTGGTTTTACTCGGGCTCTTGGCAATGCCGCCAATGTTAGCTCAAAAATATCAACCCGAATTGGCATCGGGGACCATTGCAGCGGTTGGAACCCTCGGTATTTTAGTGCCTCCGAGCATCATGTTGGTGATGATGGCTGATCGATTGGCCCTGTCCGTTGGTGCATTATTTTTAGGCGCGCTGTTTCCTGGATTGTTACTGGCAGCGCTGTACACAATCTACATCATCGGTGTGGCGTTGATGAAACCTGAACGGGCGCCAAGCGATAAAGAGGCCCCTGAAATGACGGCCGGACTCTGGATGGATGTGCTCAAAGCGATGCTTCCACCCTTGCTACTAATTTTTGCCGTTCTGTATTCAATTTTTATGGGCTTGGCGACCCCCAGCGAAGCCGCCGGCGGGGGTGCTGCGGGCGCTTTGCTGCTGACGGCAATCTACGGACAGCTGAATGTTGACGTCATCAAATCCGCCTGTTTGGAAACAACGAGGACGACCAGTTATATCTTTGCCATTTTTTTGGGAGCGACTGCCTTCTCACTGGTACTGAGAGGACTTGGGGGTGACACTTTAATTGCCAAAGGTCTCCTCGGTCTGCCTTTTGGTCCTGACGGTATCTTGATTACTATTTTGTTGGTGGTTTTTTTGCTGGGTTTTGTGCTCGATTGGATTGAAATAACGCTGATTGTTTTGCCCCTGGTCGCGCCTGTCGTCCTTGATCTAGGCTTTGATTTGGTGTGGTTCACGATTTTGTTTGCCGTGTGTCTTCAGACCGCTTTTCTGACACCCCCGGTTGGTTTTGCCATTTTTTACCTAAAAGGGGTCGTGGATGACACGATTACGGTTCAAACCATCTATCGCGGGGTTGTTCCCTTTATCCTGCTCCAGTTAGTCGGGTTGATTCTAATTTATCACTTCACAAGCCTTGTGCTGTATTTACCCAGCCAGTTGAGTTGACCGGAGCTTCTCCAATCTCAATGGAATTCCTTGCACGGCTGGAGAATCATCGACTAAGCCGCTCGGGCAAGAAGACGCGCCATTTTAAGTTCACATGCCTTTGTAGGTGCACGCCCCATTAAAGGGCGCTTGCCCCACCTTCGTGCACCCTGGGTGCCCTCAAATAAATCAAAAGCGGTCAACACAAGTCAGCGTTTGCCGGTAACCCCCGTTTAGCCAGCGTTTAGTCGTGATTCACGATTTTGGCATCATCTTTGCTCTAAAGCATCCAGGACATAACGAGTCTAGGGAATGCATCGCTTAAGCAACGCTTGAGCCCGGGTGCAGAGTTCAGGAAGCACGGACGCTAAGGCGTTATCTGAGGAGGAAGGAATTGTGGAAGAGTCATTGATTCAACTGAGTTATTCAGTCGATACGCTTTATTTTTTAGTCATGGGAGCGCTGGTCATGTTTATGGCCCCGGGGTTTGCCATGCTCGAGGCTGGGATGGTGAGGGCGAAAAACACCAGTGAGATCCTAACCAAAAATGTGGCCTTGTTCGCGATCGCGTCGCTGATGTATCTCATTGTGGGTTACAGCATTATGTACAGTGATGGGTCGGGTTGGATCCCAGGCATCGGGACTTATCTCGGTGGCGGTGACAATTCGGTGAACGACGTTTTGGCCTCCGAAGGAGACATCTACTACTCAGGGGCATCGGATTTCTTTTTTCAGGTGGTGTTTGTTGCAACCGCGATGTCAATTATTTCCGGAGCAGTCGCTGAGCGCATGAAACTGTTCGCTTTCCTTTTCTTTGCCGTCGTGATGACAGGGTTTATTTATCCTGTTCAAGGTTTCTGGAAATGGGGTGGCGGTGCGCTCGACGCACTTGGGCTTTTAGATTTTGCGGGATCCGGTGTGGTGTACATGTGCGGTGCTGCGGCTGCTTTAGCCGGCGTCTTATTGCTTGGCGCTCGCAAGGGCAAGTACGGACCTCAAGGTCAAGTGCAGCCGCTGCCAGGAGCGAATATGCCTCTAGCGACCCTGGGCATGTTCATCCTTTGGTTTGGCTGGTTTGGTTTCAATGGTGGATCAGAGTTGGTCGTCAGTAATATCGAAGAAGCCAACGCGGTGGCCTTGATCTTTGTCAACACAAACACCGCCGCTGCAGCGGGTCTGATCGGGGCGCTCATTTCAGCGCGGATATTTTTTGGAAAAGCAGATTTGACCATGGCTTTGAACGGCGCTCTGGCAGGTTTGGTGTCGATTACAGCAGAGCCCTTGACGCCAATTCCCGGAGAGGCAGCGTTGATTGGTCTGGCCGGGGGTATTCTCGTCGTAGGTTCGATCGTCTTACTAGACCGCTTGAAAATCGACGATCCAGTCGGCGCGATTTCAGTTCATGGCAGTTGCGGAATATGGGGTTTGCTCGCGGTGTGCCTGACTAATCCAGATGCATCCCTGACGGCCCAGCTTACCGGCATTGTTGCGATCTTCCTATGGACCTTTGTGGTTGGCGGTTTGGCGTGGATGGTGATCAAGGCAGTGATGGGTCTGAGAATTTCTGAGGAAGAAGAGCTTGCTGGATCTGATATCTCTGAGATCGGCATCGAAGCTTATCCGGAATTCACCAATTAAGTTGAGTTTGGCGGGGGGCGCCATGGATGGTGCCTTCTGCCTTCTTTCTTTCCCCTGGGTCTTGCATGAGACTCTTTTAGGCGCTCTTTAAGGGCGCCTTTTTTTTTAAGCGCCGGGATAGGGCTCGAGGGGGCCTGCTGGAACCCGGGCCGTGAAGATCTCTTCGCTGAAGACAGAGAAACCCTGCTTTTGATAGTTGGACAAGGCATTGGGATGATCCAGGGAGCAGGTATGCAGCCAGACGCGTCCACCGGATAATTCTGTGGCACAGCGGATTGCGTCAGCGAGAAAGTGAGCCCCGAAGCCTTTGCCAATCCAAGATGGCATCAGGCCAAATAAACAGATTTCGGCAGACCCGAATCCCTCATCCTTGATTTCGAAGTAGCCAATTGGAGAGCCGCCCTGAAACGCGACCCAGAAGTGCGTATCGGGTCTCCGGACGTGGTTGCCCCATTCCTCAAGGGTCCAACCCAGTTTCTCATACCATAGCCATGGCGCACCCACCGTCGCATAAAGATATCGGCAAAAAGCAGGGTCAGGGTTTGTTAGCGCCTCAAGCTGATAGGTGGTTGGCGCTCGTTCTGGGAGAGCTGGATCCTTAATTTCCAGATGCCAGACTTTGATCTCCTTGAGCACCCACTCCATGGTTTTCTTAGGCGTTAACCGCCCAGCCCCCGGAAAATGGAAATATTTGCCCGACAAAAAAATCGCTGTGATCAGAGGCTAGGAAGAGGGCAAACTCAGCCTGTTCCTCGGCTTTAGCGACTCGACCAATCGGAACATTACGGGCCAAATGCTTTTGAAATCGTTCGGTTTCAATAAGGTCTTCTGGGTAGTAGACGGGGTTGCTCACATAGTTTTGAGCAATTGCATTGATTTGTAGATTTTGTGGCGCGAATTCTAAACCCGCCGCTTTGATAAAGGCATTCTGGGCGCCCCGGGCTGCGCAATAGGCTGAAGAGCCTGGTAAACCTTTCAGGGGCGCGGCGCTGGTGACCGCTATAATCTTCCCATGCCCTTGGACTGCCATTTTAGGCGCAAAGTATCGAACCAATGCCATGAGGGGATGAACCATGGTGTCGAAAAGGTCCTGCCAGTCTGTGTTTTGTATATCGGCAACCCGAGCATTGCAGGGGTCGTGAGCAAGATTAGCAATGATGACATCAAAGTCCGAGAGCTCGGCGGTATAGTCCTCGAATTCGGACCCAAAAGGCACGATCCCCGGTACCTCGGTGACCGATGCCCCTTCTTTCTTGAAGAGTTCACTGATGGCGGGACCCATGTAGTCTGTACTTTGGGTAACAAGAACGCGCTTATGGAGAAGACGGTTCGTCATCAGTTAATCACCACTGCATATTGCTTGAGCAGTTCAATTGGAATGATCTCTAGTGCAGCCTCGTGTGTGCTGGCGAGCATAACTCTTGGGGCAATACCTGCTTCGTGCGCCTCTAACCAACGGGCAGCACATAAGCACCATTGATCTCCTGCCCCGAGGCCTTTGAACGACCATTCCGGATGAGGTGTTGTCAGATCGTTACCCCGCGCACGCGAGAAAAGAAGAAAC
>CAJYBS010000109.1 GCA_913064795.1 uncultured Gammaproteobacteria bacterium | reverse complement strand
TCCTCCAGATTAAAAAAAACGCCTTTACTGGTGCCACCGCGAAGGTAGGTGGCGGGGACTTTGAGTTGCTGTGCCGGGTTGCTCATTGCTCAATCCTTTAGGAAGCCGGGTTCGTGGCGCTGGCCTCAAGAAAATCCTGAGCGAAGCGTTGTAGCACACCGCCTGCCTCATAGATCATTAATTCTTCAGCCGTGTCGAGTCGACAGAGCGCTTCAAATTTGACGCTGTTACCGTTGGTTCGTTTGATCTCAACGGTCAAATGCGCACCGGGGGCTGGCGTACCTTCCACGCTGAAGGTTTCTGTGCCATCAATGGCGTGAGTCAATCGGGTCTGCCCCGATAAAAACTCGAGGGGCAGCACGCCCATGCCAATCAAGTTGGTCCGATGAATTCGCTCAAAGCCCTCAGCAACGATGACTTCGACACCTGCCAGCCGCACCCCTTTGGCTGCCCAGTCTCGCGATGAACCTTGTCCATAGTCTGCTCCGGCGATAATGATCAAAGGCTGTTTGCGCGCCATGTACGTCTCGATGGCCTCCCACATTCTGGTCACCTTGCCCTCGGGTTCGATTCGAGCCAAAGAGCCCTGCTGGAAGCCGTCATCGAGTTTAACCATTTCATTGATGAGCTTTGGGTTCGCAAAGGTTGCGCGCTGGGCGGTCAGGTGATCGCCGCGATGGGTTGCATAGGAATTGAAGTCGGCCTCGGGTAGTCCCATTTTGTCGAGATACTCCCCAGCAGCACTATCGAGCAAAATGGCGTTGGAGGGTGAAAGGTGATCGGTTGTGATGTTGTCACCCAGAACGGCGAGGGGCCGCATGTTGGCGAGGGTACGGGGTTGCGCCAGAGCGCCTTCCCAGTAAGGAGGGCGACGAATATAAGTACTATTCGGTCGCCAATCGTAGAGGGGGCTCGAGTCATCGGTGATGTCCTTCACCTTGATAAACATTGGATCATAAACCGCAGTGAAGTGTTGGGGCTTAACGCTAGATCCGACCATCGCATCGATTTCTTCATCGGTTGGCCAGAGATCTTGTAGAAACACAGGATTACCCGCTTGATCATGACCCAATGGGTCTTGTTCGATATCAATGCGAATGCTTCCCGCAATGGCGTAGGCAACCACCAAAGGTGGCGAAGCGAGAAAAGCCTGTTTCGCATAGGGATGGATGCGTCCATCAAAGTTACGATTGCCGGATAACACAGCGGTGGTATAGAGGTCTCGCTCGATGACTTCTCGCTGAATATCTGGATCCAAGGCACCGCTCATTCCATTACAGGTCGTGCAGGCGAAGGCCACAATGCCGAAGCCCAGTTGCTCGAGCTCGGTGAGTAAATCGGCCTCTTGTAGGTAAAGCTGAACGGCTTTCGAGCCCGGAGCCAAGGAGGACTTAACCCAGGGTTTGCGCTTTAAACCCAACGCATTGGCTTTTTGGGCGAGGAGGCCCGCTGCAATGACGTTGCGGGGATTTGACGTATTGGTGCAAGAGGTAATGGCTGCAATGATGACAGCGCCGTCAGGCATCAAACCTTCGGGATGTGCTGTGTCGCCGGTAATCCCAGCCGCCGTGAGTTCAGAGGTTGCGACCCTGCGGTGCGGGTTGGAGGGTCCGGCCATATTGCGGCCCACTTTTGAGAGATCGAAGGTTAAGACGCGCTCATAGTGCGCATCCTGCAGTTGGCTAGCCCAGAGTCCGGTCTGGCGCGCATAGGTCTCAACTAAATCGACTTGTTCCGGCGCCCGACCCGTCAGTTTCAAATAATCGATGGTTTTTTCATCGATGTAGAACATGGCTGCTGTTGCGCCAAACTCTGGTGTCATGTTCGAGATGGTGGCTCGATCCCCCAGCGTGAGCGCTGCGGCACCGGTTCCAAAAAACTCAAGATAGGAAGATACCACCCGCTCGTTTCTGAGGAACTCGGTGAGCGCCAGAACGATATCGGTTGCGGTAATCCCAGGTTGGCGCTCGCCGGTGAGATTGACGCCAATGATGTCGGGCAAGCGCATGTAAGAAGCGCGTCCGAGCATGACACTTTCCGCTTCTAGCCCGCCAACACCGATCGCGATGACGCCTAGGGCATCGACGTGGGGCGTGTGGCTGTCGGTCCCGACTAAGGTGTCTGGATACGCGAGCCCTTGATCGTTGTGGATCACCGGTGACATGCGTTCGAGGTTGATCTGATGCATGATACCGTTGCCCGGGGGTATGACATCGACGTTTTCAAAAGCTGTTTTGGTCCAATTGATAAAGTGGAAGCGGTCGTCGTTTCGTCGGTCCTCGATCGCTCGGTTTTTCTCAAAGGCATCAGGCTCAAAGCCCGCATGTTCCACCGCAAGAGAATGATCCACAATTAATTGCGTTGGAACGACCGGATTGACCTGGGCAGGATCGCCACCTTTTTCCGCAATTGCGTCTCGAAGCCCCGCAAGGTCAACCAATGCGGTTTGCCCAAGGATGTCATGGCAGACGACACGCGCTGGGTACCACGGGAAATCAAGATCGCTTTTGCGCTCGATTAACTGCTCGAGCGCTGCCGGCAGTAAAGCAGGATCACATCGACGGGTGAGGTTTTCGGCGAGGACTTTGCTGGTGTAAGGGAGCTTTCGGTAGCTGTCCGGCACCAAATTGTTAATGGCTGCCTCGGCATCGAAATAGTCCAGAGTCGTTCCAGGGAGTGGTTTTCGGTAGTCGTGGTTCATAATGATTGTCCATATTCAAAGGCTGCATTGCGGTCATAACGTTCACCGAAAAGTGTTCTCCGAAATAGCCTTCAGAAAACAGGGTCTATGTAAAACCCTCGTGATGACGTGTACTCAAGCAGGTTGCAGCTATAGGGCGGCATGATACCTCAAAATCAACGGCTGGTCCTCGCGAGGCAATGTCATTCAAGGCATAAAGCGGTTTGTGGACACAGGCCATGAGGTGGGCTAACAGTAAAGATGGATGGACGCGAACCGAGCGGACGCGCTGCAAAAGACGGGTCATCCAAAGGCTATAACCCTGACATGACTTGGGTGGATATTTGCGCATGGACCCCTGTTATTCGCTTATAATTTTCACTCGACAACGGGAGTACTGCCATGTTGAGTGCAACAGATTTTTATACCGTGACGCCATTGCTCAATGCTGTGCTGTGGATCGAAGCAGTTATCTACTTAAGTATCGGCGTTTATGAAATCTTCGACGACTTTAAGGCCAAACCACCGGCCTGGGCGAAAGAGGAAAATGGATACAACGCGTGGATTCGCATGCAGGATGTGATCGGGCGAAAAATGCATGCCGCAATTTGTACCATTCTTGGGTTTGTTGCCCTTAACGGCGCACTTGAGGGATTCGTTACTCGATTCGAACTCGAACTGATCTTTATCAGCTTTGCGGTCATTATGCCGGTTATTTGGGCGATGATCATGCCGGGTCGACTGGGGTTCATGGTCGTTCTTTTAAAACCCGAGTTTTATCTACAGATTGTTATGTTTGTGTTCTTTGGTCACCTGATTAGGCCAGAGATCCTAGTGCTGTGTGTCGCTTTAAACCTTTGGGGTCTCTTTGTTCATTTCAGATTGGTTAGGACAAGTTTTTTTCAACCTTTTACGTACGAGTCGCTCAGAGCCCATATTGTTCGAGGGGCAGGCGCTGATTACGCCTTGCGCATCGACAAACTTGCCGGCCGAAGGTCTAACGCCGCGTCAGAACCGGCTGCAGATTTGGACTAAGGCTGATCGCCGGTTGCGCCGAGGCGCATGACTCGATGAGGACGCTCCTTCGAACCGTTTAGATATTTGAATGAAGGGGCTTTTTATTCGATGATGAGGGATTGTCCCAACGCTGTTGCCGATTGCGGATTCGACAGGGACCTCGCCTTTTGGAGAATGAATGAACGCGTTGCTTTCGAATTTGGAGTCAGATCTCCTGCAATCGGCCAAAGAGCTGGGTCCCGAGCTCGTTCGGCGAGGCCGTGAAATTGATGAGACCCGGCATTTGCCCCAGGATTTAGCTGACAACCTAGCGGCGTTGGGGTTCTATCGGTTGGTCGTTCCTAGCGACCTGGGTGGCCTGGGGGTATCCCCTGAGTCCTTTTGCAATATTTGCGAAACCTTGGCTATGGCCAATGGCTCAACGGCTTGGTGCGTCTTCATTGGCGCGACCTCGCAGTATCTCTTTGGGGCGCTTCCTGAACGTCAACTCGCCTTGATGCTCCAAAATCCAAATGTCATTACCAGCGGCGTCTTCGCCGACAGTGGGACCGCCCGTGCTGAAGCGCGAGATGGAGTGCCGGGGTACACCATACAAGGCCATTGGCGTTGGGGATCTGGCTGCCGAAACGCCGAATGGATCTCAGGCGGTGTTCACGAGATTGATGGGGACGGTAACCGCATCCCTGACTCTTGGGTCAGTCGCGTGTTCTTCAAACCAGAAGAGATCGAGATTCTAGACAATTGGCATGTTTCGGGGATGCGCGGCTCGGGTTCCAGTGATTACGTGGCTGATCGGGTTTGGGTGCCTGCTGAACGGCTCTCTGGAAACGTTGAAGGGACACCCCAGGCCGATCGGCCGATCTATCGGTTTCCTAAGTTTGCGCTACTGGGCATCCCAATTGGTGCGATCTGTCTGGGTATGGCGACCGCCAGTCTAGAAGAAGTGATTCGTTCATCCAAGGAAAAGACGCCTCAAGGTAGCCGCAGGCCCTTGGCGTTAAGGCCTTCGTTACATATTGAATTGGCCCGCTCTGAGAGCGCGCTCAGCGCTGCGCGCTCGTGGTTTTATGAATCGATTCGAGAAGGCTGGCGGGTTGCCCAAACCGGCCCGAGCACCCTTGAGGATCGTCGTAAAATGCGGACCGCCACGGTGCATGCTGTCAACACAGCAATCGGTGTCATTGATCAGATGTACTCGGTGATGGGCGGCTCCTCGGTCTATGAAACCTCCTGTCTGCAAAGGCATTTTAGAGATGTCCATGTTGCATCCCAACACATGATGGTGGGCGAGCCTGTTATGGAACTGGCGGGAAGGGTGATGCTTGGGCTTGATGACGAGGCCCTTGGCTTGTAGCGGTAGATACCGTCGGACCGGTGTGAGAGCGCAATACTTATGGAATTAAAATTTGGCTTAGCGACGCCGAGTCGCCTTTGGAGTCTTGATTGGCCAGAGCGTCAAGCAATGGCATCTGAGATCAGTGCCGCTGGATTCGATCATCTTTTCATGGCGGATCATGTCTCTTTCCGAAATGGATCTGGCACAGACGGGTTTGTCGAGGTTGCGGCTTTGTCCCAGTTGCATCCAAGTTTAGGGGTCATGATCAGTATTTATTTGTTGCCTCTGCGACACCCGTTGCCGGTTGCTCGCCAGTTAGCAAGTATCGCCAATATCGCGCCGGGAAGATTTACATTTGGCGTGGGTATCGGTGGTGATGATCCCCATGAGCTGGAGGTTTGTGGGGTAGATCCTCGCAAAAGAGGGCTGCGCGCCAACGAATCTCTAGCGATCATTCGAGGCTTGATGGCCGGAGACACGGTGACTTTCGAGGGGCGAGAATTTCAAGTCAAAGATGCGGTCATTCGACCCAAGCCCAAAATTCCAATTCCTGTTTTGGTCGGAGGGCGATCCGATGCGGCGCTGAAGCGCGCCGCCGAATTTTCTGAGGGCTGGATCGGTGTTTGGTGTTCGTCGAAGCGGTTTTCGGAAGCGGTGCATTTCATTGACCTTGAGGCTTCACGCTTGGGCCGCGCATCAGTGCCGTGGTGCCATGGCTATCAGCCTTGGGTGGGTCTCGATACCGGCAGCGACAGTAAAGCGGAATCCGCAGTTCGGGAAGCGATGGAGAAGTTCTACCAGATCCCCTTTGAAAAATTCGCACGATACACCCCCTCAGGGACTCCCAAGTCCGTGGCTGAGCAGCTGGCACCCTACATAGAAGCAGGTTGCAGACTTTTTAATCTAAAGGTCTGCTGTGAAGATCCTGCTGAGGAGGCCGCTTTAGGCGCAGAGCTCGTTACAGAAATGAAAAAGTTGGCCGCCTAGATCGACGGGAGCATGAAGGGGCGGCAAGCCCCGAATAAAAGTTGAGATTATGATTGACGTTTTTTTGGCGCGACAAATTATCACCATGAATTCGGCGATCCCCGAGGCGTCGGCAAGTGCCGTGCGTGCTGGTCCGATCCGTGACGGGGGGATCTTGCACGGTTTAAGCCCTTGGCTGATTCGTCATGAGCACCGCATCATTGATCAGTTCTCTGAGCAGGTAATGGTTCCAGGTTTTATTGATCCCCATCTCCATCCTGCGATGGCTGCGGTTATTTTGCCGATGCATTTTGTGACGGCCATGCCTTGGTCATTGCCATGGGGTGACGTCCCCGCATCCCTCACCCCAGAAGCTTTTGACGCTGAGATGCGGCGGATCGCCAAAGAAGCAGCGGAGGAACTGCTGATTGTTTGGGGGCATCACGATCTCTAGCCCG
>CAJYBS010000108.1 GCA_913064795.1 uncultured Gammaproteobacteria bacterium | reverse complement strand
TTAACTGGAAGTATTAGCCATATGGCTGATGACAGCGCGAATTTGATCCGAATACGGACGGCCCCGGGCCATACGGTCTTGGGCTTTACGCATTTTACTTGCGGCCACCATTTGCATAGCGCTCGTGATCTTCTGCGTATTCTTAATACTGCCGATCTGCTTTCTTAGCTCTTTCGCATTTGCCATAGCGTTATCTACTCTGCCTGTGCTTCGCGCTTAAAACGTTTGGGTTTGCTTAAAGGTTTCAATCGCAGAACGCATCAAGGCAATCACTTCATCCGAATAGGCTCCCTCTTGGTCAACCTGTGCCATAAAATCCCCATGCTCGGCATGCATATAACTGAGTAATGCCGCCTCAAAATCCAATACTTTTTCGACCGGCACATCTTCTAAAAAGCGCTCGTTTGCCGCAAACAGCACGACGCCCATTTCTGATACCGTCATCGGCGAATACTGCTTTTGCTTCATCAGCTCGTTAATACGCTCTCCGTGCTCTAGCTGTCGCCGAGTGGCTTCATCAAGATCCGATGCAAACTGCGAAAACGCAGCAAGCTCACGATACTGAGCCAAAGCCAGCTTAATGCCGCCGGAAATCTTTGACATAAACTTAACCTGCGCGTCACCACCGACTCGAGACACCGATATCCCTGGGTTCATAGCAGGTCGCTCGCCCGAATTAAATTTATCGGACTCCAAAAATATTTGGCCATCAGTAATGGAAATCACGTTGGTTGGAACGAAGGCCGATACGTCCCCCGCTTGGGTTTCGATGATTGGAAGCGCAGTGAGTGATCCGGTCTTACCTTTGACCGCTCCGCCAGTCTCCTGCTCGACGTAGTCAGCATTGACCCGTGCGGCCCGCTCTAGCAAGCGCGAATGTAAATAAAAGACATCGCCAGGGTAGGCCTCACGACCTGGTGGACGGCGCAGCAGCAATGAAATCTGACGATAAGCCCAGGCTTGCTTGGTCAAATCATCATAAATGATCAACGCGTCCTCACCGATGTCTCGGAAATATTCACCCATAGTGCAGCCCGAATAAGGGGCAATATATTGCATGGGCGCTGGATCTGAAGCGCCAGCGGCAACGATGATGGTATTTTCCATCGCCCCATGTTCTTCAAGGGTTCTTACGACGTTCGCAATCGAAGAAAACTTTTGACCGATGGCGACATAGACGCACTTAATACCCGATTTTTGCTGATTAATAATGGCATCAATGGCGATCGCCGTTTTACCCGTCTGTCGGTCACCGATAATCAACTCACGCTGACCACGACCCACAGGAATCATCGAATCAATACATTTGAGCCCTGTCTGGACAGGCTGGTCGACATGCTGTCGCGCAATAACCCCTGGAGCAACCTTTTCAACCGGTGATGTTTGCTTGGCGCCCAGCGGTCCTTTACCGTCGATGGGATTACCAAGGGCATCTACAACACGCCCTAACAACTCAGGCCCGGTCGGTACTTCGAGGATTCGTCCAGTACATCGCGCGGTCTGGCCCTCTTTAAGCACTTTATAATCGCCCAAAACGACCGCCCCCACCGAATCGCGCTCGAGGTTCAGAGCAAACCCAAAGAGATTGTTGGGGAATTCAATCATTTCCCCGTTTTGAACGTCAGCCAAACCATGAATTCTGACAATACCGTCAGAAACGCTGACGATAGTGCCTTCGTTTTGAGCCTCGCTTGTGACATCCAGCCGCGCGATTCGCTGCTTGATGATATCGCTTATTTCTGAAGGGTTCAGTTGTTGCATGTTATGCGCCTCAAGAGTTCTAATTTACTGCAGCGTACCAGCCAGTTTTTGAAGTTTTCCGCGAACAGAATCATCGATCACCATGTCCTCAGTTCGAATCACAACACCGCCTAAAAGGTCACTATCGGTGGTTGTCTCTAAGGCCACCGTACGCTGGAGTCGGCGATCGAGTGCTGTTTTTAGTTCGCTCTGTTCTTGTTCCGACATTGAGTAAGCACTGACTACTTCAACATCAATTGTTTTTTCGTGGTTAGCTTTGAGCACTTCGTACTGCATCGCAATCGTGGGCAGCAGCATTAAGCGATCATAATCGGCGAGAACCCCGATAAAATTCACGGCGGCGGTGCTCAGATCATCTGATAACAGTTCGGTTAGGGTGGCAGCAGCGTCTGCACCCGATCTCATTGGATCATCCAGCAACGCCTCGATCACAGGATCGCTGACTGCAGCACCCATCAAACCCAACATCCGTGACCAGGCCCCAAGCCCTTCGGCCTCATCGAGTGCTGTCGAAAATGCTGCCCGAGCATAGGGTCTCGCGACCGTTGCTAATTCTGACTCTGCCATCGCTCTACAGCGCCTGAGAAAGCTTGGTTAGCATGGCTTCATGAGCGCTACGATCAACCGACGTCGCCAAAATCTTTTCGGCACCCTCAATGGCGAGTTCGCCCACACGCTCTCGGAGCGCTTCGCGGGCTCGACTGATCTCTTGATCGATATCGTCCTGAGCACCATCAATAATTCGCTGGGCTTCATCCTTCGCCTGAACCTTCGCTTCATCAATGATTTGATTCGCTCTGCTTCTCGCTTGGGCAATCAGCTCTCCCGCTTCACGCTTGGCAGCCTCGAGCTCGTTGGAGGCTGACTCATTGGCTTGTTGTAACTGCTGCTCAGCTTTGGCGGCGTTTTCTAATCCCTCCGAGATGGTCTTTTGCCGACTACGCATCACCTCTGTTAAAGGTGGCCATACATAACGCATGCAAAACATCACGAACATCACGAACGCAATCAGCTGTCCCAGCATTGTTAGATTAATATTCACGCATCACCTCTTCGATGATCAAATGGTATGGGGTGGTTTCGTCTACAGCGCAAAAATCATGTACAGAGAGATACCGACGCCAATAATAGGCACAGCGTCTACGAGTGCCAGTACGATAAACAATTGGGTCAACAACATCGGCTGAAGCTCGGGTTGACGGGCGACACCTTCGAGATATTTACCCCCCAACATACCAATACCTACACCACTACCAATCGCGGCGAGACCCATCAAGATCCCTCCTGCCATAAAAATAAGCGCCTGTGCTTCGTTCATTGTGAGCTCCTAGTTAAATTTGAACCGAGTGTTAATGTTCGCCCGTTTCATGGGCTTGAGTGAGATAGACGATCGTCAAGATCATGAATACAAAAGCTTGCAAGCCAATGATCAAGATATGGAAAATCGCCCAAGGAAGCGATAAAGCCCACTGCGCGTAAAAGGGCAGCAAGGCAATCAGGATAAAGATCATCTCTCCAGCGTACAAATTGCCGAATAGGCGCAGGCCATGAGATAAAGGCTTCGCCAACATATCGACGATTTCCAGAATGAAATTGAACCAGTACATTGACCAGTGGGGAATCGGATGCGTCACCAAACCCGCCCCAAACTTTAACGGACCTTTGATCTTAAAGTTATAGTACAGCACCAAAAAGAACACCCCCACTGACATGCCGAGGGTTGCATTGGGATCTGTCGTTGCCACGATTTTAAAATAGGGAACCCCAGCGAGTTCTGCGGCATGGGGAATAAAATCTACCGGAATTAAATCCATGAGATTCATCAAGAAAACCCAAACTAAAATAGTCAGGGACAGTGGTCCAATCAGTGCGTTAGGCCGACTGCCAAAGACTTGGCTGATATTGGTCTCGACAAAATCTACCGTAATCTCACAGAGGTTTTGAAGCGTACCCGGGACACCCGAGGTTGCGCTACGGGCGGCGGTGATAAACAGCCCCAGGAAAACAAAGCCTAAGCCCACTGACCAAATCATGGTATCGAGATTGATTGCGTAAAAGCCCATCGAAGCAATCTCATCGGGGTTACGGGCGATGCCCCAGCTCCCATCAGGGAACTGACCGTAAGTGAGGTTGGTCAAATGATGCTGAATATAATCTTGAGACGTTAGCCCTTCGCTGCTTGCCATAAGATCTCTAATGCTCGTTTTTATCTATTTCGACCGATCCTTCAGCCGAACGCCCAAACTTCTTATACGCGCTTTCAGTGCATCGACTGATCGCTTTTGTTGGCGACTTTGAGCAATCCTGAAGCGCGTCTGGCACTGGCCCAGACCCACATCAACTGACTGCACACAATCCCAACAACAAAACCCGCCAGGTGTATTTCTCTCCAGACCGTCATCAGCAACGCTGTTCCAATCCCAAAGACACCGAACTTTAAACCCTGTGACACCCCTAAACCCAGTGCCGGTCTCCGGGTCAGTACAATGGTCTGCACCAAAGCGCCTAAACCCGCTAGCGCCAATCCAAGTGTCCAGGACCCGGCCCAAGACGCACTAGAGATTACCCAAACCAACGATCCTGCGCTTAGCAGTCCAATATGGCCGGCTCCGACTTCTTTCAACAATCGCCATCGTTTCGCCACGATGCGCCCCTTTGTTGATTGCCTTTCCCTCTCGTGCAACCGACAGCGTTTTTCGGCGGGCAGAGTATAGAGATATTGAGCCAACCGTTCAACTTTAAAAGCTGCTGGCTTCAGAGTTTATTTACAGACTCTCGTCCTCTGCAGCGGTCTTGAATCCGGCCTTCAGCAGTACGCCATCTAACTCTTCAAAACTGTTGTAGTCGATCAACATTTGGCCACGACGCGCACCCTTCTTTTTTATCCGCACTGACTGTCCGAAATAGTCTGACAACTGCTGTTCTAACCGCGCTACATCGGGGTCTACCTTTTGGGATTTTTGAGGTTCTGCTTCGGGCGCCAGCTGTTGCTGAACTAATTTTTCTGTTTGGCGAACGGTCAAATTTTGACTCACGACTTGCCGTGCAACGAGTGCCTGGACTTCTGCATCGAGAGGTAGCAAAGCTCTTGCATGGCCCATTTCAATATCACCCCTGACTAGAAATTCGGAAGCCACCCTACCCAGCTTTGACAATCGAATGGCGTTACTGACGGCGGCCCGACTTTTGCCGACCGCATCGCCGACCGCTTGGTGGGTCAGGCCAAATTCTTCAACCAGGCGGCTAAGGGCCTGAGCTTCTTCCAGAGGGTTTAAGTCTTCTCGTTGAATATTTTCGATTAAAGATAAAGCCAAATGATTTTGGGGCGTTAATGCCTTGATGAGTGCCGGTACACGATCTAATCCTGCGATCTGACACGCCCGCCATCGCCGCTCGCCCGCAATCAACTCAAACTGCTCGCTGGCTACTTCTCGGAGCAATATTGGCTGCATGACCCCATGGACACTGATCGATGCAGCAAGCTCTTGAAGTTTCTCCTCGTCAAACGTTTGTCGTGGCTGAAATTGTCCTGGTCTAATCCATTCGATCGGTATCTGCTTTAGCACGGCTCCCTCTGGAGCCGCGTCTGAATCTGGTAAGCTTGTGGGTGCTGGGGAACCCGCCGGGCCAAGCAGTGCGTCTAGTCCTCTTCCCAACCCTCGCTTTTTTCCAGCCATATTCTTGTTCCTTTTGCTGAGATGCAATTGCTGAGATGCAATACCGCTCATTACGGCCTAAACCTTCTTAACACCACATCTTATACCACCGCATCTTGCGGCTTTAATGAGTAACGTCGGTGACTCGGTTCGCGCTCTCTCTGCGCAACAATTCACCAGCCAATGCCAAATAGGCCTTTGCGCCGTTCGAATTGGCATCATACTGGATAATAGGAAGGCCATGACTGGGTGCTTCAGCCAGTCGCACGTTACGCGGGATGACGGTTCTGTAGAGTTGGTCGCCGAAATGCGACTGCAGTTGCAATGAAACGTCCTTCGTTAGGCTATTTCGAGGATCAAACATCGTTCTGATAATTCCCTCTATCTTAAGCGACGGATTCAGCTGGGACACCACTCTCTGAATCGTTGTCACCAGCGCGGAGAGCCCTTCCAAGGCATAATATTCGCACTGCATCGGAATGATCAGCGCATCGGCTGCGGTTAGCGCATTGACGGTTAATAAATTGAGGGCGGGCGGACAATCGATCACCACATAATCATATTGATCGTTAATTTCAGCCAACGCCGTTTTTAGCCGATACTCCCTTGCATCGAGATCAATCAAGTCGATCTCTGCACCGGTTAGGTCGACATTAGCGCCCACCACATGGAGCCCACCCGTGCCTTCAGCGACCACCTCATTTAACGGGCGTCCCAAAACCAAGACATCGAATATCGTCGCAGGTAGCTGACTCTTATCGACCCCACAGCCCATTGTTGCATTACCCTGAGCATCAAGATCAATCAACAAAACCCGGCGATGCATCGCCGCCAAACAGGCAGCCAAGTTAACCGATGTGGTGGTTTTACCCACACCGCCTTTTTGATTGACGATGGCGAAAATTTTCACGGAAAACAGCCCCTAAGATTAATGGCCTAGCCTTTTATTTTACAAAATCCGTTGGATGAGTTATCGCAGTATCTCGGGATCACTGCGCGTGGCCGCGTCTTTGATGAATGCTTGAGTCCCTCTGCGAGGATT